>JAITAN010000169.1 GCA_031284105.1 Treponema sp.
GACTCCAATTATGCGACAACGTGGCCGTAGCGCCAACCGCTAATGATCTTGACCGGATATAAAGAAAACCTGTCCGTATGGACAGTGTAAAAATATGAGCGATGGCTGCCCGTTGCGTATTCGCGCACGGCGGCTTTCAAGGAGAGAAATTATGTTGAAAAGAACAGTGAAACTATTAAGCGTCCTTTGCGTGTTGACCGCGGCCCTGTCAGGCTGCGATGATTCTAATGGCGATGATGGCATGCTGGTTGCGCCAAGAGGGTTAACCGCGACCGCCGTGTCTTCACGCAGCGTTACGTTGAGTTGGTCCGCTGTACCGGGAGCGACCAAATATTTCATTTACCGCTCTACCAGCGGCAGTTCGGTTTATTACCCTCAAGTGGGGTCTTCAACTTCCACCCCGTATACGGATGCCGGCCTGTCGGCGGATACCACGTATTATTACAAGGTGTCCGCTTCTAATAGCGGCGGGGAGGGCTATCGATCAAACTATATTTCTGCGAAAACGAGCGTATTAGCAGTGCCAACCGTGCCGGCAGATGTAACGGCCGCTGCCGCATCTTCAAGCAGCGTTACGGTGCGTTGGTCCGCTGTATCAGGAGCGGACGGGTATTACATTTACCGTTCTACAAGCAGTTCCGGAACGTATTCTCAAGTGGGGTCTCCAACTTCCACCTCGTATACGGATGTCGAGCTGCCGGCGAACGCCACATATTACTATAAGGTATCGGCCTTTAATGGTGATGGGACGGGCGCTCAATCAAGCCCTGTTTCCGCAACGACGAGCACCGTCGCGCCAACCGGCATAACGGCCGCGGCAGCGTCTTCAAGCAGCATCACGGTGAGTTGGGCCGCTGTATCGGGAGCGGACGAGTATTCCATTTACCGCTCTACCAGCAGTTCCGGCGCGTATACGTACATAGGGTTTTCATCTTCCACCTCCTATACGGATGCCGAGTTGTCGGCGAATACCATGTATTACTACCAGGTGTCCGCCTATAATGGTTCCGCGGAGAGCGCCCGCTCAAGCTCTGTTTCCGCAGCTACGTTGACGCCATAAGTGCCTTCATGCGGTTCGCCGCTTGCACCGAGATACGGCGGTTCAACTGTAGCGGGGCGCAATACTCCTACGCAACGTCAGGCGCTTCCTGTACCGTTCCCAAGTCTGCCGGCATCCGCAGACTGTTCTGAAGCGGTGCTTGTCAAGAGCGGCGCAATCACAGCCTGCATTTCAGAGGCAGGGTCATTGACCTTGCCTCTACTTACGAATTCCCGCTGGTTGTTCAACCGCCAACCAACCCCGCCTAAATTACGCAGCCGGAGGCTGTTTACTACTTCGGTGTTGTATCAAGAACGGCGTACGGCTTTTTGCCTACAAGAATCAAGCGCAGCTTTGAGTTTCACCGGTCTGCTGCCCGCAGTGAGAAGCGCCTCCTTTTTATATTGAGGTATGTCCCTTTTGGAGTTAGATTTTTTATGGGGCCGCGCGCGTCATTGACATATTTCTTTTCTTTATATATTATAGAAAAAATTGAAAAGGGTTTTTGTGAATAATAAAAGAAAGCTGATTCTTGCTATTAGCGGTTTTGTGCTTTTTATCCTGTATATTTTCGGCGCCGCTCAACCCATACCCGAAGAAATGGTACTCTCCCCGCGGTGGATCAATTCTCTTACTACAACGTATCCCGTTGCGCAGGATGCCGCTGTGGAATCCTACGCTAAAAACGGCCCGCTTTTGCCGTTTCAGTTGGGAGAACGTTTCGGTTATGTAGACAAAGATGGAAATTTCACCATCAATCAGGTGAAAAATGGGTACATATCTTTATCCGATGACCATTGGGCTGAATACGAGGCGATTCCTGATCGCATTGAAGTTCATAATCCGGTACATTCACCGGTTTTATCTATAGAAATGGGGGACCGCGCGCAGAGTGTGAGGCAGACCGTGCAAGGCTACCCCGTGTTTCTGGATAAAAGGATATTTTTAATAAACAATGAACAAAATTCGATCGCGGCTCTTGACGGCAATGGAAATGTAATGTGGATATATGACTTTGCGGCGACTCTCACCTGTATTGATGCGGCAAACGGCCTTTTACTCACCGGTTCTTTGGACGGCGTGGTGGAGATACTCAATAGTGAAGGGAAGCGTATTTTTTTCTTTGAGCCTGGAGGCTCTCGCCTTTCGATCATTCTAGCCTGCGCTTTCTCAAAAGACGGCTCAAAATTCGCCATTGTTTCAGGTATTGATGAACAACGGTTTCTTCTTATGGAACGTTTGGGCGAATCTCTGAATAACGAGTACCGTGTAACATATCACGAGTTTGTGGGAAAAGGATTCAGACGCCCTGTACCTATCGCCTTCGTGGATAATGACAATCGGGTTGCCTTTGAGCGGGAAACCGGACTTGGACTCTACGAAATATCGTCCCGTAAAAGCCTGATCGTACCTCTCAACGGTGAAATAGTTACTATTGATGAAAAAGGCAGCGACCGGTTGCTTTTTCTTCTGCTCGCCCAAGACGGCGAACAAAAACAACTGGTAACCATCAAATTTCCGGCTATCCTTATGCACAAAGCCCCCTTTAAAAGCGATTCGGTTTTTTTGGATAGACGGGATACCACTCTCTACATAGGCGGCGGGACAAACCTCGCCTCTTTTGAAATTACTAAACGGTAGGACGCGGATATGAATGTACGAGAGGTAAGGCGGAACGCAGTGCGGCAAGACAGGATGCCCTGTACCTATTCATGGGTACTCCCCGTACTTATTTCCATAATATGCGTTATAACATTTACGATTCCCGCTATGGAGTATCCTTCGCCCGATGCGGTTCTCATCGGGAATTTCGGTGCGAACAACGACGGGATGCCGTATCTCGGCGATTCATTTATGGGTGAAGGTGTAATCAGAACCGCGGAAACAGGAGAAGTCCTTTTCAAACGAGACGCCTCCGATACGGTATCCCGCTTTCCATCGCCGCTTGGAACATGGATAGCCGTAGATCATGGGGACGGACTTATCAGCGCATATAGCCGGCTTGATGACAAAAAAAAGCTCCGCCTTCCCTCTATCGTTGAAAAAAATATGGTTATCGCCGCTGCAGGAAATTCCGGCTGGGCTAAAGAAACCGGTTTTTATTTCTCTCTGTTTGATCGTAAAGAAAGGCGGTGGATAAATCCCGCAATGATAGTCTCCCCTCTTCCCGATACGCAGGCGCCGCTTATTCGAGCGGTACGTCTGCAAAATATGTCGAACAGAGATTTTGATCCTTCACAGGTAAAAGCTCTGACGCAGGGGCGGTACACAATTTTCGTTACGGTAGCGGACTTTACGGGGTCGGGTGAGGCAACGCTTGCGCCGTTCAGGATCATCTGCTCCTTAAACGGGCGCGAAGTCGGCGTCATCACGCTGGAAACCTTTTCGGCGCGAGACGGAACCTTGTGGATATACCGGAATGGACTCGTGCCTGTCAAACAGGTGTACGCAGGGAAGTCCGTCTTTGAACTGGGAGATGCGGTTTTTACACGAGGGCAGGCCGCGCTGGAAATTCTTGCCCAGGATGTAAACGAGAATATTCAAAGCGTAGTGTACAATTTTGTGGTTGAGTAAGAAATGAGTGATATTGTTATAGTAAAAAATCTGGTAAAAAACTATATATCAGGCGTAGAGACGCTCTACATACTGCGGGGCGTGAGTTTCACGGTGGAAGAGGCCGCGTCTGTTGCAATAACCGGACAAAGCGGAAGCGGAAAAAGTACTTTGCTCAATGTTTTGAGCGGTCTTGATAAAAGCGACTCCGGTTCCGTTACGGTGGCGGATATGGAAATCACAGGACTCTCCGAGAGAAAGTTGTCCGCATACCGAAGCCGTCAGGTGGGCTTTATTTTTCAGTTTCATTACCTTCTCAAAGACTTTACCGCTTTAGAAAACGTGATGCTCCCCGCCTATATGTTCGGCATGAAAAAGAAAGCCGCGCTTGAAAAGGCGCGGGCTTTGCTCTCGGATGTGAAACTCGATGACCGTATCGGACACTACCCGTCCCAACTTTCAGGCGGCGAACGGCAGCGCGTCGCGGTTGCGCGGTCGCTGGTAAACGATCCCGGCATTATCCTTGCCGATGAACCGACCGGAAACCTCGATCCCAATAACAGCGCCATGGTTGCGGAAATGCTTTACGAAACGTCAACCAAATGGAATAAAACCCTCATCGTAGTAACGCACGATGAAAAAGTCGCAAGCCGCGCCCAATACCGTTATACGCTGGAAGCGGGGGTGCTGCGGTGAACCATGCGGGATTTTTCATCGCAATCCGCTATCTTCTCGGCAGGGCCAAGGAAGGCGGCAGGTATTTGCACGGCGCGGCCGTCGGCATAGCGGTGAGCCTTGTCCCCATCATCGTTACCCTTATCGTGGCGGACGGCATGATCCGCGGTATTACGGACAGGTATTTGGAACTGGGGACCGGTCATGTGCAGGTGTATAACTTTGCCGGAGACGAGAGCCTTGAAGAGATAAAAGACAAAACCGCGGACTTGGACGGAGTTCGGGGCGTATGGATAGAACAACAGGGTATGGGCGTACTGGTAGGCGACAAGGGAAAAGCGGGCGCTTCAATACGAGCCATAGAAAGCGGTTTTTGGGAAGATGAAGGTACGGCTGCATTTTTAGAAATCGTCTCCGGGAGCGCGCATTTTGAGGCGGACAATGAAGTGATCCTTGGCGAGGCTTTGGCGGAATCCATCGGAGCGGAAGCCGGAGACATGGTGCGGCTTATGACTGTACGGCTTACCGATGACGGCAGAAGCGTGCCGCGCATGACCCCATTCAAGGTAAAAGCCGTTATTTCCGCAGGGTACCGCGAAATAGACGCGCTATGGTGTATAACAACATATAACGCAGGTAAACGCATATTTCTAGACGCCGGCGTTTCAAATTCGTTTCTTCTCCTTAAAATAAATGACCCGTACCAAGACGCCGATTCTTTCGTCCGGTCCCTGCATACCCTCTTGGGCGCGGGATACGGTATATACACATGGAAAGAGATGCAGCTTGCGCAGTACAGTTCCTATGAATCGACTCGCCAGATTTTGCTTTTCATCATGGCGCTTATCGTAATCATAGCGGCGGTCAATGTGTCTTCCGCAACGTCCATGCTGGCAATTGAGCGGCAGCGGGACATTGCGGTTCTCAAAGCTGCAGGCGCAAGTCCGGCATTCACCAGCCGTATCTTCGTATGGGCCGCTTTCATTACCGGGCTTATCGGGGCAATTACGGGTATAATGGCAGGGCTTTTCATCGGATTGTCCGTAAATCATATTATCAGAGCGATTGAAGCCGTTATCAACTTTTTTACTGCCGGACTCAGAACCGGAACATTCAAACTACTCGACCCCAATTACTACCTCGATGAATTTCCCGTCATCATTGACTGGCTCACAATTTTGATTATCGGGGTTTTTACCGTACTGTGTTCGATAGCCGCTTCATATCTGCCCGCAAGAAGGGCGGGAACATTAAAACCGTTGGAAATTCTGCGGAAACTATAACTATAGAAAAAACAATAGACTTGCTCGATAGCCCCCAGTTAAATACGAAATGCCGATGATGATCTACAAAGTATGAAGGAGAAGACAAAGACAACAGAGGCGCAAGAGGGATACTATGGGTTATGCAAATCACCGTAAACGGAAAAACGCATATGTGGGGGAAAAGAGACCTGAAAACAGTCCAAACGCTGAAGGAGAGGATACGACGGCCGGGGATACGCTGTGAGAGGATGGCGGCGGATGATTGGGACCGCCGGCTTTTCGGCGGCGTCAGAGGACAACCATGATACGGGAAAAAAGCACACGCTAGACATAGAAGGGAATAATTGCCGGTTGAGGCGCCGGATACGGCGAGTGTTTCGGAGAACAGCTTGTTTCTCGAAAAGCTGTTCGTCCACTCCAAAGCCTTTAATATGGCTTCCTTTGTGGTGTATCATTCTTTGTGGATCGCTTCCCGAAAGGATACGCCATCCTCTTAATCGTTTTTATCTTCGCGTTAATGCGTTCAACCACAATCCCTTCCCGCTCAAATCATTTAGTATACATCTTCCCCTTTGATACCCAACGTCCGCCCGTATCGGAATATCTTCACCTACACTTTCCACAATACTCTTCTCTTTATAGGCATTTGAAATCATGGACGCCGCCTTGAGCATCCTGAACGTCCGAGATTTTTCCGCTTGGCTCTTTATCGTATGACCCCGCTTTTACCGGAATACCGCGCTTTTCGGTTCTTTTTGCCGTCGTATGGGGCTTTCGGTCCCATACGCCTCTTCATAGCGAATTACGTCCGGCCCTTCTTTGAGCATCTTCTTTCAGGGTGGGTTGAAGGGTTTGTCTTTCGCGGGGGTATTCTCAACTCTTTGTATCGTTTCACCGACGGCGCTTCTACCGACCGTGTATTCTGTTCCGATACTTTCCATGCTTCGGTTCCGCTTTTACCCCAAACAGCCGCTTGAATACTCCGCCTTCGGCGTTCCGCCCTTTTTTTCTCTGTCCATCCTTTTCGTAGTACCATTCAAGCCCGTGTTTGCTCTTGCAAATACACGAAAGCGACCGAAAACGTATAAGTATGGTCGGAGATACAATAAACCTTCCCGCAAAGCCAGTACGAATTATATCATTCCAGTAGACCGCCACCGTTCAATTCGTTCATACGCGGCATTGATACGTGAAGATTTCTCGGTGGCTTTCCGCATGTTTTCTGTATGTCCCGCATGGCGGTCAGGGTGGTGTATTTTAAGCAGTTTTTTATATGCGGTTTTGCATGTCGCTGCATCCGCACCGAACGGGACGCCTAATTCCATAAAATCTGTCCGTAACGCTTCAGGCACAGCGGCTGCATGGGAGTTGTGGAACTGATCTTCAAAACCGGAACCGTTCCCGCCAGAGTTTCGGCTACCGGCAGCGCTTTTTCCGCTAAAATCTTTTGGCGCGTCCTGCCCGAGAAATTCGTTTAATTCCTCATAGGCTGCTTTAAGATCAGGATCTGCGCCGTATGTTCTCCCTCTTTTTTCATAGTTGGATGAATCTTCACTAAAATAACTTCTGATGACGTCATTCAGACGGTCTATTATTCCCATAAAAAATACTCTATTACAGAGATAAAAAAAAATCAACATGCTCCGCTATGAATGCGGCATCCGGTTCCGGTTTTACTTTTACGCTGTTTTTTATTAGGGTGTAGCTCTTTTGGGGCCAATACCCCGCGGCTTGCGCGGAACACTGGGGGTGTGGGGGATTTGTTACCTCACAAGAGGAACCTTCAGTACCCCGCATTAAGTCTAAACTTGACCCACAGGACAAGAGAGATACTGCCGGTATGCCAAGAGAGTATACGGTTTCATAAGCCCTATCCATATTGTTTTTACTGCGGGCGGCCCGTCACCGGAGGCTCGTTTCGGCCCACCCAACCATCCCGGGTAATCTTCGGAAATAAGGTTTCCGCTGCTTCCTTTATCGAATAGGGCTTCTTCGGTTCTTTTCTGACCTTACGGGCTATACACTATATAAAAGATATGTTCCACTTTGCTCCCCGCTTTTGACTTCAGGTACTCGATACTCCGCCTTCGACAAATGTTCGTCCTTCTTTATCTCTTCCCTATTCTCTATCTCCGTATATCCGGCATCGGCGTTCACAAACCCGCCATATGGCCCGTAACTAATTCCGCGGAGCGCGTAACTAATTCCGCGCGGCCCGTAACTAATTCCGCGGGACACGGAAGTAATTCCGCGGAGCCCGGGAGTAGTTCCGCGCGGCCCGGAACTAATTTCGCGGAGCGCGTAACTAATTCCGCGGGACACGGGAGTAATTCCGCGGGGCCCGGAACTAATTCCACGGGACTCGTAAGTAATTTCGCGGGGCTGGGACTACTTTTGAATATTTTTGAGCGCAGGAAAAAATATTGCAAAAAACACCGGACATTTTGCGCCCGATATATTATGCTGATGGCATTGCAAATCTTTAACGAGGGGTAGACGGGGTCGCGCAAGGTGCCGGCCGCCGAACCGGTAAGGATTGCGAGGGGTTTTTCTATCCGAACAAGCGCGGGCAAGCCGTGTTTGTTCGGATAGAAAACCTCTCCCTATGGGCGCCGGCTATCTGCCGGATGTGGATGTTCTGCCCAATCAGGAGAATATTATCGAGATAGAGGTAAGCGCCTTCGCGCCTCAGTGGCCTACGGTGAAAGTAGTAAGCCGAACTACGGCGGGCCTAACGAGTTTGTATACAGTACCACCTTTGGCGCCCAGACCATCCCCGCGATCAGAACCAAGAGCAGGAACGATTTCGTATTTTCGGTGGAGCTGGACGCAAATGAGTATTATTCTTCAGAAAATGTTGACTCTCCCGAGGGTGACCGTAATAATAACGGGAAGCAGGATGCGTTCGAGATTTGGGAGAGTGTGCAGGTTCTGGCGACTCCGCGGATGGTTCAGGTGGCCGGGGATCCTACGTATGGGGCGACCAAGATTAACCGGAGCAAAGATACCTTTACGGTGAAATTTAACATCGCCAAATTTGAGCCCTTAATTAAGGCGGATTGGGAGACTATTGGCCATACTCTAATAGCGACGGGCGCCTGTCCATTGCGGGGTATAAAGCGGCATTGTTCCCCTATACCGGAGATGGTACGATTTCTACTTCCACTTTTTCGCCGGTGTACTTAACCTTAAACGAAGAAACCTTAAACCCCACCAAAGGCGCGACGACCGGCACGCACTTGGAGCGGTTCGGCGGCAACAATGAACTTATAACTGCTCTTGACATTTCGGCCTTCGGCATCATTTCTTTTACCAACAGGCCCGGCGCGATCACCGCGCCCATCCCTGACCGGGAGACCGAAAAGCAGATGCTCCCGAATTTTGACGTGGATGCGGTGATCCAGTTTGAACTGTACTATCACGCATTTGGCGACCCGAAATTCGGGGGACACCGGTGGACCATCAGGAACAGGCTGTTTGACTACCAATTGGACGGTACGCCGGAATATGGGGTGGACGAGGTTGCTCCTACCGGCAAGGGCGTTACAACCGGAAGCTGGATCCTGGTGCGATTCGGCAAAGGGAACGGGGCCGGTGCATCCTCCGTGCAGGTCGGCGTCGAATGAGCGCTTCATAGTTGTTTCCAAGAGCCGCGGGCCGGTTTCCGCAGGTACGCCAAACCTGCGGGAGCCTCCCGCGGCTTTTTTTGTCCGCGCCGCCGCGCGGGCATCGGGCAGGTCAGACCTTGAGGAGGGGAGGTCTTGCGCGGGCGGCGGGACAAGGGCAGGTCTGACCTCGTGTCGGGGCAGGTTTTGCGCGGGCTGTCGGGCAGGTCTGTGGAGAGTAGGTCTCGCGCGGGCGGCGGGGCGGGGAGGTCTGACCTCGTGTCGGGGCAGGTCTTGCGCGGGCTGTCGGGCAGGTCAAGGGCAGGTCAGACCTGTGGAGAGTAGGTCTCGCGCGGGCGGCGGGGCGGGGGCAAGGAGAGGTCTGACCTTGGGTGCGTACCGGCGGCCGCGCCGTATCCGACCCCGCCTAGGTCAGAAATCCGAACAGGGTAGGTCTGACCTGTGGGGAGTAGGTCTTGCGCGAGCTGTCGGGGCGGGGGTCAGGCGCGGGCGGTCGGGGCGGGGGCAAGGTCAAGGGAGGTCAGACCTTGGAGAGTAGGTCTTGCGCGGCTGTCGGGCAGGTCAGACCTTGGGTGCGTACCGGCGGCCGCGCCTAGGTCAGAAACCCGAACAGGGCAGGTCAGACCCCTGTGGAGAGTAGGTCTCGCGCGGGCGGCGGGGCAAGGGGAGGTCTGACCTGTGGAGAGTAGGTCTTGCGGGCTGTCGGGGCGGGGGTCAAGGGCAGGTCAGACCTTGGGGAGGAGAGGTTTTGCGCGGACTTCCGGCAGGTCAGACCTTGGGTGCGTACCGGCGGCCGCGCCGTATCCGGCCCCGCCTAGGTCAGAAATCCGAACCGTCAAACCCGGTGAAGAAGTATACGCCAAAGGATAATTGTGTTAAAGCGAGCCTGTCCTAAAGTTTGTGTCTCCGAATTGCTTCACATGCACCCCATCTCCGCGATTCGTACGCATATTCCCGCGACCCATGCGCCATTATCAGAGACTTGTACGCATAATCCTCTGACGGACTTTATCTCTAAAAGACATTCCCTTTTCTAATCCTGCTTATATGTCGCGGGGCAGCGGCGCCGGCGGCGTCGAACGACGAGCCTCCATACGGCAGGCATGGTGGGAAACGGTAATATTCCCCTACCTAGACGCTCCCGCATGTATCTTGTATTATAACTCACATTTTATCGTAACAGATCACATGTACAGGAGAACATATGATAATTATGAAAACCCCCATTGTAGAAATAGATGGAGACGAAATGACGCGGGTTTTGTGGACATTGGTAAAAGATACGCTCATAAAACCGTTTGTTGATTTGAAAACCGAATATTACGATTTGGGGCTTAAAAACCGCGATGATACGAATGATACGGTAACGGCGGAAGCCGCGTATGCGATTAAGCGGCGCGGAGTCGGCGTGAAATGCGCCACCATTACATCAAACAAGGAGCGGAAGCTCGAATATAATCTGAAGCGCCTGCACCCAAGTCCCAACGCTACGATTCGGGCGATCCTTGACGGTACGGTTTTCCGTAAACCCATAACCGTCTCGTGCATCAAACCTTCGGTTTCCACATGGAAAAAACCCATCGTCATAGGACGCCATGCGTACGGCGATGTGTACAAAAACGCGGAATTGCTTATTCCCGGTCCGGGTAAAGTCGAGCTTGTGTATACCGGCGAAGATGATAGCGAGGAGATGCGGATATTGGTGGCGGATATGAAGGGAGCCGGCGTGGCGCAGGGCATATACAACACGGATGAGTCGATCAAGAATTTCGCGCGTTCATGTTTCCTCTACGCGATTGACGAAAAGATTCCGGTATGGTTCGCTACAAAGGATACTATTTCCAAAACCTATGACGGCAGGTTTAAGGAGCTTTTCAGCGAGGTGTACGAAACCGAGTTTAAAGCGTCATGCGAGGAGGCCGGCGTACACTATTTTTACACGCTGATTGACGACGCGGTGGCGCGGGTGGTTAAGGGCGAGGGAGGCTTTCTGTGGGCGTGTAAGAACTATGACGGCGATGTAATGAGCGACATGATCGCGAGCGCGTCCGGCAGCCTCGCCATGATGACAAGCGTACTCGTGTCCCCCTCCGGCGCGGTTGAATACGAGGCTGCGCACGGCACGGTACAGCAACATTATTACAAATACTTGAAAGGCGAAAAAACGAGTACCAATCCGGTGGCGCTCATCTTCGCATGGACAGGCGCTCTCGCAAAACGCGGAGAATTGGACAATACCCCTGAACTAACCGCTTTTGCAAAGAAACTCGAAAGCGCTGTTTTACAGACCATTGAAGAAGGCGACATGACCGGCGATCTCGTCCGTCTTGCAAGTCCTGCGCCTGCGAAAACGCATAATTCATGGGAATTCGTGGATGCTATCGCGAAACGCCTTGCCTGATGTTTGACCATATTCTTGGACAACCCGCAACCGCCCAACTCATCGCTGATGTTGAACAGGGAAGGCTGCCGCCGAGTATTCTGCTTGCAGGTCCGGCGGCGTCCGGCAAAGGGACGACCGCGTTGGAATTGGCGCGCGTGCTTTCATGCACGGGTTCGCCTTTAGCATCCGCGGGCTGCGACTGCGCTTCTTGTGTCAGACAGAGGCTCCTCTCCCATCCGGATCTGCTATGCCTTGGGGCGCGCGATTTTTCCACGGAGATTGCCGCAGCCGCGGATGCGTTCACACAAGCGGCTGAGCGCGTTACGGATCGGATAGACGACGTACGTAACGCGGAGTCGCGGGAAAGAGCGTTCGTACGGTCCATAAAAAAACTGCTTGCGCGTTTTGCTGTTGTTTTGTGGGAAGATGATCCGAAATTCGGCAAATATACCGCCCTGATCCTAATGCTTGAGGAAGAGGTGGAGGAAATCAACGCGCTCAAAGAAAGCGGTGCGGAAACGGTACGGAAACGATGCGCCGCTATTGTCAAGGACGCGGTAAAACTCGAAGCCGAAGGTATTACGGATACGGTATCCATTAACCAGATACGCAGGGTATCGGCATGGGCGCGGCTTGCGCCGAACGGCATACATAAGGTGATACTTATTGAAAATGCAGACCGTATGCAGGACGGGGCGCGGAATTCCCTGCTAAAAATACTGGAAGAACCGCCCGAAGCGGTTACTATTATCCTCACTACCTGCCATGAGCAAGCCTTGCTGCCGACCATTCTTTCCCGTATCCGCCCGTATCGTTTTGTACAGCGTCCGCCGGAAATCGAAGCCAAAGTGATCCGGCAGGTGTTCGGAACGCCGGAATACGCAGAGCGTGCAGAAAGCGGCCATGGGCCGGTCTCTATTACGGCCTACCTCAAAGCGTTTCTACCCGTATCAGACGGGATGCTTCGCTCTTTATCCGCATATTTCGCGGCTTCTGCGGCTATGACGACTGCGGTATGTCTACGCCGCTCCGCATCCGCGCTGCCCGGCGAATTGGTGGCGCTTGGTACATACACGGCGTCTATCGCGGAGGCCGCAGGATTGGGCAGACCGGTAAAGAATACGCGTATCCTGATCGAAAAACTGCTTACGGAGGCTGATAATTTTGAAATACGCGGGCTGTTTTCCCGTTTTCTACAGATACTGCTTGCGCTCGTTGGTGAAAGCCTCTCGTCCGTGCAGCCCGGGAACGGCATGGTTTCGCCCGCGTATCTCGATATATGGCGCGTCTGTGTTGCGGAAACCGGCGCGGCGGCCGGTACATATAACCAAAAGCCCGCAGCGGCCCTTACGAGCCTGATTACCGGCGTACGGCAGGCCATGACCGAACTCTGGATGACATAGTAGTTATAAAATAACGCAAGTATACCCCGATGTATACCCCTGGGTTCGGGTTTCCGGCATAGGCGGCGTCCGGCCCTTGACCTATATCCGGCTGACTACGGCGCGGCCGCCGGTACGCACCGTATGCCGAGTGAAGGAGGGATGACGCCGCCTAGACCGCGGATAGAGGCGGTATCTAACGCCGGGCGCGGTTCCTACCCGCTGGGGCAACGCGGCGTACATGAGGCCGCCGGCATATATGCCGCCGGCATGTATGCCGCAGATTGGGGGGTGGCGGAAGCCCCGCATAAGCCCGTGAAACGGGCGGCGCGGGGCTGGAGACAGGGGGGCGCGCCGGACAGGCCCCTATATGCGGCCCGAGGCATGGAAAGAGCGCCCCCCTTTATGAATAAACCCGCGCTTCCCTCCGGTTTTGAGTAGTTATACGTTAGGGGATACTTGCGTAAAATAATCGTAATTATTTATAATAGCGCACGCACTATTCAAAGAATATGCCGAAGCATAGTACCTGCCGTTATGCGAAGCGCCCCGTACGTTTATCCTCTGTTTAATAATTCTTTATATTTCGTATACCGTTCCATCGCATCTTCATTTTTATCTATCGGCACCGGTTCTACCTTTTCCGTCTTATTTATTTGCATCGCTTCCGCAGTATTATTCCACATAAAATACGGCCATACATCCACATTATAATGAGTCATTTGATCCGCTAATTGATGGGCATAATTAAATGTCCCCATATTTAACGGATCAGTATCTTGAGTTAATAGTATTCCCTCCTTGTTATAAACCGCCTCAAAATGCCCGTCCGCCGATATAAACTTTAAATTATATTCTCCATCCTTTCCATACATATGAAACGCCATATTTTGCCAAGGAAGTAATTCCCATTCAAATATATTACTTTCTTTGTCCATAATGATTCTCACCATTTCGTCTAAGGTTTTTGGAGCCCTTGAGAAATTTATTCTGAAATAATGT
Organism: Treponema sp.; assembly: GCA_031284105.1. Classification (GTDB taxonomy): domain Bacteria; phylum Spirochaetota; class Spirochaetia; order Treponematales; family Breznakiellaceae; genus JAIRKH01. The sequence goes on from JAITAN010000169.1 coordinate 13,926, forward strand.
TCTCTTAATGACGGCGCTCCTCGCGTAGTAATTAATGCGGCGAATTTATGACCAAGGTCAATGTATTCTTGATCGGTCAACGCATCTACGTTGATTACGTTCTTTTCAATGTGAAACATTAGCAAATCCAGTTCCACCCGGGCAGCAATTTTATTGCTTGCTTTATTTTTTGATCCGGCGCAAGAAACAATTACGCCTACAATAACAAAGAGCATTATTATGGAGAATATAACAACATATTTCATCTTGATAAATGCCATCGCAATAACCTTATATAGTATTTTAATTTTCATGTCAATATATTTCCAAGACACTACGCGGTCAGGCCGACCGACACTACGCGGTCAGGCCGACTGACGCCACGCGGTCAGCCTCCCTGACCGCATGCAGTCAGACCGACTGACACTACGCGGTCAGGCCGACCGACACTACGCGGTCAGCCTCCCTGACACTACGCGGTCAGGCCGACTGACGCCATGCGGTCAGACCGACCGACACTACGCGGTCAGCCTCCCGGTGAGTATAACACGCTCGATCCTATTACATGGTGCAGAGACGGTACCTGTCCTGCTCCCGGGTTACGCTTCTTCCCGCAACCGTAGCGGTTCTATGACGACCTTGCATACGGCGGTAAAGACATTCGGCGGCGAGCGGGATTTCTTGTAGATGTGCGGGCGGGCGGCGCGCTTAACGGGGGAATTATTGCAACACCGTACTCTTAAAAGCGGATATCAATGCTATCCCTCTATCCCGCGTCCGATGCGTACAAGCAGAGTTTCCAGAGTACTGAAACTCGAATCAATGATCCTGCTGAACGTTTCCGTCATAAAGGGCAGCGTGATGAAAATCAGCACAAAAGCAGCGATAATGGATATGGGGAATCCTTCGGAAAGGATGTTGATCTGGGGCGCGGCTTTGGAAATAAGACCGGTTGCAAGAGACGTGAGGAATAGGGTTCCCAGAATGGGCAGGGCGATGATCATGGCGTCCATGAAAAGACGAGAGAGTCCTGCAAGGAGCATAGTAATTATATGCTCCCGCCCGTGTACCATGTCCGCAATGCTGATAGACTGCACGGAACGCCAGAAACCGCCTAGAAACAGTTCCAAAAAGCCGCCTATGGACAAAAATACCAGCATCGCCACCAAGTTAAGGTACTGACCTATGAGCGGATTCTCTTCCTGCGCCAGCGGATCGAAGGTTTCAGATGCGGCAAAACCCATTTGCAAGGAGAAGAATTGCCCCGCGGTCGTAAACGCCGCAAATACAAGGTTGATGAAGAACCCGGTAATGATCCCGATCAGTCCTTCTCCAATGACCAGCATGACAAAATTAAGACCAAATGTACTTACTTCCGCGACGTTGTTCGGCACGGTTGGAAACACCGAGTACGCGGTAAAACCGGCAAGCGCGAGTTTCACAACCTGCGGTATCACATCGGAAGACAGAAGCGGCGCGGTCTCTATCATGGCAAGCGCGCGAACCGCAAGGAGGAGAAACGCAGGCGCCGCAAGGAGGATTTCGTCCAACATGCTACTTCGCCATATCCGGTATCATCTTGAACAACTGTACCGTATAATCGCCTAAATGAGAGAACATCCAACCGCCCAGCAGGTACAGCATCAAGAGAATCGCCGCAATTTTCGGGACAAAGGTGAGCGTCTGTTCTTGTATGGACGTGGTTGCCTGTAAGATAGCCACCACAAGTCCCACAATGAGCGCGGCAAGGAGCATAGGAGACGCTAACAGCAGCACCTCCAAGATACCGCCGCGCAAAAATCTGACAACATCGCCGATACTCATCGCGGCTCCTTATTATACAAAAGAATTGATAAGCTGGCTTGTTAAAAGTCCCCATCCGTCAATCAGCACGAACAAGATGAGCTTAAACGGCATGGATATCATCACCGGCGGCAGCATAATCATACCCATAGACATCAGCGCGCTTGCCACCACCATATCTATTACAATGAAGGGAATGTACAAGAGGATTCCTATCTTAAACGCTACCGTCAACTCGTTGAGAATAAACGCGGGAATAAGTACGTATGTCGGCACATCGGCAAGCGTATTAGGCTTATCAAGTCCCCTCATGCTCATAAAGAGCCGGATATTTTCAGGGTGCCCGCTCATCTGCCGGTACATAAAAAGCCGCATCGGCGTTTCCGCGCCGCGGTACGCTTCCTCCACGGAAATCTCACCGTCTGAAAGGGGTTTTATAGCATCGTTATAAATGGACGTAAAAGTAGGCCACATAATAAAAATCGTCAAGAACAAGGAAATTCCCATTAAAACCTGCGTAGGAGGCACCTGTTGAAGTGAAAGCGCGCGCTTTATGAAATCAAGCGCTATGGAGATGCGCAGAAAACTCGTCATCAGTATAATAATACTCGGCGCAAGGGACAGCACCGTGAGAAGCAGTAGGAGTTGTAGGGAAAAAGCCACCTCTTTGCCGGACTCAGGGTTTCTAATCGTAAGATCGATGAAAGGAATCGCCGTACTTTGGGGCGAGGGAATCGCCGTTGTTCCGGATGCGGGTACATCATCGGAAAGCCCCGATGTTTGTGCGGTTAAAGGAACCACTAAAAAGATCAAGAATACGCCCATAATTGAGATTTTCTTTATCGCTTTTACCACGTTTAGCAATTTAGGGAGGATCATTGCATCTCCTGCAAACGCTCTCTGGTCTTACGGAGCCGGTCTGCCGTAGGACCCGCGGCATTACCGGTTGTCCCATCTTTACCTGCTTTACCTGCGGCGGTTTCGGAAGGCAAAGCGCCGGCTTTACGTCCCACTACGCTACGGAAAAGGTTTGTAAAGCCGGCTTTCCTCGCGCTTTCTGCGGTTCGTCTGGAATCTTCAAGAAGCATAGCGTCTATGGTTTCCTGATCCGTAAGTTCGGCAATCAGAGACACGCCGCCGTTCTCGGTATCACCCACAAGCCACGCCTTTGAACCCACGGCGATCACATGCGCCGCCTTATTTGCGCCAAGAGAGACGCTTGCAAGCACCTTCACGAACCGCCCCCGCAACGTCGATGTCCGTGAAACTTTTTTCAAAAGAAATACGATCCCGTAAATTGCCGCCGTTACCGCGGCCAGCACTAATACAAGCCGTAAAATAAAAAGAAAGGTTGAAAGCCCGGCGTTAGCTGTTGCATCATCGGTCTCGTCTCCACCGATACGAATATTTTGCTCTTCGCTATTGATTTGCGGAATAGGTACCGCCATATCAGCATCATAGAGTTGCATATCCGGTTCAGAAACCTCTGTTTCGGCTCCTGTTTGCGCATAAAGAATATAACTGTTTATGAAAACGGAGATAACAAATAAAGATATAAAAAAGCTGATTTTTTTCAGTTTCCCCTCCTCAAAAACAGAAACTTTGTAGAAATTTCCAAGAAACTTGTAGAAAGTCCTTTCTGAAGAAAGCTACACCATCTCGCCCATACGTTCTACAGGAGAGACGATTTCGGTAACACGGACGCCGAAATTTTCATCAATGACCACAACTTCACCCTTGGCAATGAGTTTGTGATTGACCAATATATCGACCGGTTCGCCTGCGAGCTTGTCCAGTTCGATAATGGTACCCTCTCCCATACCGAGTATTTCCTTGATAAGTTTCTTGGTACGCCCAAGTTCGACGGTCATCTCCATGTAAACGTCCATGATTAGACCGATATTACTCTGTTCCTGTGAGGTTACTTGAGCCATCAAATTCGGAAATTGAACCGCTTGAACATTAGCTTGACCCATACCAGGCATTCCTCCTCCCATTCCCGCCATTGCAGGTTGTTGCGAAATAGACGCCGCTGCCGAGGCTTTTCTCGCAGATGCAGCGGCGTTTCCGTTTAAGGCATTTCCAATCGCATGTGATACATTCGAGCCGTATACTTCCCAAAATCTCTGACGCTGCCCATTTCCCAGATCAAGTTCGTATTCTACACAAGGGAATGTCCCAGCCGGCAGCGCCACCACGGCTTTTGGCACATTGGTTGTTTCGGGAGACATTGAGGCAATCGACATGTTGTTTGTAGCCCGCGTCAATGCCGTTATCTGCGTGCCAACGAGTTGGGATACCACTTCGCCAATCATTGACAGAGCCATCTCGTCCAGTTCAATATTCTCTTCTTTATTCATCATGCTGGCAAGGGATTTTGCTATATCTTCCTCCATGATGAACAGGTGCTCACCCGGAAAACCTGACGAGAAATCAACCTTAACCGCGGCAACCTTATCGGGTAGTTGTTCTACCAATTTCTCACGGTTCGTAAATGAAACGTGAGGTTTGCTAATCGTAACCGCCACCCCCGTCATGGTGGAAAGGGCATTACTTTGATTCTGACAGGTCTCATCGAGCAGCTTCTGCAACGCCATCCGTTCATCATCATTGCCGGAAAGCTCTTTTGCCGGTACCGGTCCCCCAAGACTCGACGAATCTACCCCTGATAATAATGCATCAATTTCCGCTTGTGAAAGAGCGCCATCGCTCATATTGTCTCCTCCCCTTCGGATGAGAGATCCTCAAGTTCCGACTGTTCAAGTTCGGCTATTTTCTTAATGATCTGTACCGCCATTTTTTTGCCCACAACACCGGGCCTGCAAAGAAACTTCTTTTTATTGCCGACATTTAAGGAATACGTATCTCCGATACGGGTATTGTAAAGACGAATCACGTCCCCGATTTGTAGAGAAAGCACATCGCCTACTGATACTTGTATCTGTCCGATTTCGGCTACCATACTTACTTCCACGCTAGAAAGTTTTTCTTTTAATATATTGAGGTTTTCTGTGGTCGTACTACGCCGTACCGAAGAATACCAGAATTGGGCCGAAAGTTTACTGATGATCGGCTCTATGGTGAGGTAAGGTATGCAAAAGTTCATCATACCTTCCACCTCGCCAACCTTGGTCTCTAAAGTAACTAACACCACCATTTCCGTAGGAGGCACTATCGAAGCGAACTGAGGGTTGGTGTCGATCTGCCCTAAACGCGGACGCAGATCAATAACCGTTGTCCATGCTTCCCGCATGTTTCCCAGAATACGTACGATGATTCCTTCCATAACGGACGTTTCTATATCGGTGAGTTCATGTTGGGCCTTGGTGCCCGCTCCCGTACCGCCGAAAAGTCTGTCAATGATAGAAAACGTGATTGCCGGATCAATTTCTAGAATAGCATTTCCTTTAAGCGGATCCATATTGATAATGGCAAGCGTTGTAGGAGTAGGAATAGAGCGGATGAATTCTTCATAGGTAAGCTGATCAACCGATGCCACATGGACATGTACCATACTACGGAGTTGAGCGGAGAGGCTGGTTGTTGTAAGACGGGCAAATGTCTCATGCATGATAGATACAGTCCGTATCTGTTCTTTTGAGAACTTATCAGGCCGCTTAAAATCGTAGAGTTTGATTTTACGAGGATCGGCAGTCGGTTTAAAGACTTCCGGCTCCGTATCGCCCGCGTTTATAGCAGTGAGTAGTTGATCTATTTCATCCTGGGATAAAACTTCAGTCATATGCGCTATCTTATATTAGTTTTTACAAAATATCAATCAAGTTTAATCATTTTTTAATATTTTTATAAAACTTTTTAAGAGATACCTACTTTTAATCGCAGCGTGTCGTGTCTCAACTTCCTCCTTCATGTAGCGGAGGTGGCGGCACGCTGAGTGCATTTACATCTCCATCGTTGAAAGTTGCTTAAAGAAAACAGCTCGTACCTTTGCCGTATTTAAAAGGCGGTTGAGTTTTTCCATGAGATCCTGCTTAAGCTGTGTTTCCTTATCGGGTTGCAGATCCGCATTATACTTGTTGCTAAAGTAGTTACGGATAAAATCTTGCAATTCCACAAGACGGCTTGTCAGTTCTGTCGCTGCAGTAGCATTATTAAGATCGTACCCCAAGACCAGTTCTACCACCACAGAATAGGGAGAAGGATCTTTCGTTGTCGCCCGTATCACCGGAAGAGCGCTAAACATGGAGTATTGGGGACGTGTCCCGACATAGGCATCATCATCCGCAACAACAGTTTGAGATGTTCCGCCCTTATTGAGAATTTTAACTGTAATTACCGATATGGTAACAATCAGAATAAGCAATCCAAGTCCAATAGCCACGAATTTAAGCAACTGCGGCAGAAGCATTACCAATCCATTGCCTTTTTTTTTCTTGCCGCCTCCATCGCCGCTATCTTCATTACCGCCCAAGTCAACCTTCTCATCAGCCTCATCAGCCATATCCGGTTACCTCCTTCTATATAAATTACAACTTTTCAAGTTGCTTCATTCATCACAGATGTCCCTCATCAAGGATGACTATATCTACACGCCGGTTATAAGCCCGTCCTTCCGGCGTAGTATTTGAAGCAATGGGCACAGTATCAGCAAAACCAGCAACCTGAAAACGTCTTTCTTCTACTCCCAGATCGGTTAAAAAATGTAGTACCGCTATTGAACGAGCAGTGGAAAGCTCCCAGTTCGATTCCCACGGTCCGGCAGGATCCGTTGCCTCACTATCGGTATGCCCTTCAATTCTGAATTTTCGATTCTTCATATCATCCGTATCCGAATTGAGCATTCCCGCCAATCGGATAAGAACCTCTCTTGTCTCTTCTATGTTAAGTCGTGCGCTTGCCGGTGCAAAGAACGTATCGGATGCAAGACTTATAACAAGCCCACGTTCGTCATGGGTAACCCGTACCTTATTCGTCTTTACTTCAGGATTAAAGGTACTCACTGCCTTTTGCATAGCAGTACCGAGCGCCCGTCCTCTGTCATGAGAAGGCAGCGACATGATCGTATTACCAAGATCCGCGCTTTTACCTACAGACAGCGTATTGCCGCCCGTACTGGCGCCCATACCGGAATTGAGAAATGCTGACGCCATAGCTGCAAGCTGCGTAGGATCAATTTCGTTAGGTTCAAAAAGAGCGACAAAGAAGCATAGCAATAACGTAACCATATCCGAGTACGTAACAATCCAGTCACCACCCGCTTTTTCTTCTTCTTTTTTTTTCTTCGCCACTTTCTATCTCCGGTTAGTCGTTACCCGATTCCTCTTCTATCATCTTACGAGTAACCGGATCGAGGTACGAAGTGAGTTTGTTCGCAAGATTACGAGTATTTTCTCCAGCCTGAATCGAAAGAATACCCTCTATTTGCATTTCCTTCACTTTAACTTCCGCCGCGTCATAGGTGTTTAATTTAGCGGCAATGGGAATACAGATGAGGTTTGCAATCATGGCACCGTACAACGTTGTGATAAGCGCTACGGCCATATTAGGACCGAGCGCACTCTTATCTTCAAGGTTTTTCAACATGGCTATAAGACCAACAACCGTCCCCAACATTCCAAGACCGGGTGCCAATGTCCCCCACATATTTATAACCCTGATCTTCGCCATGTGACGGTCCTGTATCTGATTAAGCTCGTTTTCCATAAGCGTCCGGATCAGCTCCGCATCGTTACCATCAACCACAAGACGAAGTCCCTTCTTCATAAATTCATCATCAAGATCTTCCAATTCCTCTTCTAAAGCCAAAAGTCCTTCACGGCGGGCTTTATCGGAGAAAGCCAGCAGTTTCTGAATAACCCCCTTTTCATTATAATGAGGGGTCTTCATCGCAAGAGCAAAGGTACTCCACATACCCAGAGCTGTTGGAATTGTAGAAAATGTAAAAATAGCTAAATATGAACCAACAACCGTCATAAAGAACGAAGGAAGGTCCAGATACGTTGTAATACTACCACCCGAAGTGTAGATAGCCATAACCGTCATAGCAAAACAACCGACTAATCCTATTATGGTTGCTATATTCATGTATCACTCCTCGTTCTTAAAAGCACCTATCAATCTGCGGTATTCGATAATCCGTTGTATGACTACCTCAACATTCTCACGAACCACTACACTTTTCCCCGATAGCATCATAAGCGTTGTATCAGGTTTCGTCTCTATATATTCAATTTGATGCGGGTTGATATAATATTCAACCCCATTGAGTCGTGTTACCTTTACCATACCATTATTATATCATACTATAAAACAAAAAGTAAGCCCTACCGTTTCAAACTTAACAATTCCTGAAGGAGCTGATCCGCGGTCTGAATGGTACGGGAATTCGCCTGAAAACCGCGCTGGGTAACGATCATATCGGTAAACGATTCCGCCATATCTACATTGGACATTTCCAACGTTCCGGTGATCATTGTACCCTTGCCTGCGATGCCGGAAGGGCCGATGTTAGCCTCACCGGAATTATTTGACACCACAAAGGTCGTATTTCCCGCTTTTTCCAAACCGGCTTGATTGGTGAAGCTTGCAAGCGCAAGCTGCCCTATGGTACGGTTGGTACCATTGCTGTACACACCCGTGATAATACCACTCTGATCGATCTTGAAATTGTCGAGATAGCCCATAGTGTAACCATCTTGGGAAACAGCCTTGGAAGAACTTGTTTCCGCAAACTGGGTGATGGAGTTGATGAAGCCGCCTACGGTACCGAGGTTCAAGGTGAATTCCTGACGAATCGCGGCACCGTCTTCGCCTGTGGTTGCGCCTTGCACATCATACGCCACATTCATAACGACATTGCCTTCCGCTGAAGTATTACCGGCACCGTCGGCAGCCGACAGCAAGGTTCCATTATTGGCAAAGGTAACTGTGAAGTTGTTGGTACCGCCCGCAGCAGGAACATCCGCTCCAAGCCCTATGGCGGTATTGGTGGGATCCTGATTTTCAGGATCAACGACAACCACAGCGTTCCACGTATTCGGTGTATCCGGCATCTTGGTAAACTCGACCTGTAGGCTATGTTCCTCTCCGAAACTATCGTACACCTTTATAGTGGTGGTCCACGTACCTTGCCGTACCTGCAATTCGGTAGGATTCTCCACCGAGATTTCCGGCAAACGTTTATCAAGGTTACAAGCAAAATTCACAATAGTCGTCGCCTTTGCCGGATCCTTTGAGCCTACTGGGATAACAAGGTCTTCGGTGTCCCTTGACACATCAAGTACCTGCACTCCGTCTACTTCTCGTGCCATCCAGCCTTGCACCTTAAACCCCGTAGCCGGATTAACAAAGGTCCCCTCCTCATCCACGTTGAAAGCACCTGCCCTTGTGTAATAGAAATTTTCACCTTCTCTCATCACAAAGAAACCCGTACCTTCAATAGCGATATCTGAACCAATACCGGTAGACTGGAACGATCCTTGGTCATGAATGGTATCAATGGATGCGATAGACATACCAAGACCAACTTCCTTGGGATTAACACCACCCAACGTCTCAGTAGGTCTTGCTGCTCCCTGAAGTTGCTGGTACAACATATCTTGAAACTGAACACGTCCTTTCTTAAAGCCAGTAGTGTTAATATTCGCAATATTATTACCAATAACGTCCATTCTTGTTTGATGATTCTGAAGACCCGATACTCCAGAATATAATGACCTCATCATAGTAAGTTTCCTCCATTATCTTTTACAGAAAGAATGATTTTTATCACTTTCTCTCAAAATAATCTTCAAATTTTTGAAAATTATTCATTATCTTCGTATATCTTTGTTACCTGTTCCCAGTTGTAATACTGCCCATTTACCATCACAAGCGATGTTGCATCTCCCCGTGTAACGGCTTTTACCCTACCTTGTACCAGCGTATTATTGTCGATAATGTCCACATTTCTGCCCAGAGCGCCATATGCTTCGTTAGCGGAAAGCATAGAGCTGAGTTTGGAAAAATCGTTCGCCATGCTGGTCATCTGGTCAAGTGTGGAAAACTGCGCCAATTGGGCGATAAATTCTTTGTCTTCCATAGGCGCAGTCGGATCCTGATACGAAAGCTGGGTAACAAGCAATTTGAGAAAATCATCTTTTCCTAGTTGCTGCTGGGGCATCCTGCCGTTATTCACGATTTGGTTATGTTCCTGCACGATGCGGGCAATTTCCGCCTGTTCCTGTGCGCTTAAAATCGCTTGAATCATTTCTTCTCCTATTCCTTGCTTTTTTAGGCAAATATATTAACCGGATCTCTTTGCTCCGGTTCGTAACCGCTTCCTAAAGAAGGCATGGTTTCTATAGTTAGAGCATCGTAACGTTCCGCAATAAGGCGTTCAGAAAAATATTGCCTTTCGGAATCGTCCCACTGCCTGCCATTACTGTCGTCGCCTGAAGCGAAGGTTGCATTCAGATTTGCACTCTCAAAGCCGCTGTCCTTAAACGCCTGTTCCAGCGTATGAACTTCTTTTTCAAAGGCACGGTAGGCTTCTTCGCTATCAACGATTATATTACCTGTTATTTTGTTTTCGGCTAATTCAAGCCGTATCTTTACACTTCCAAGTGTTTCCGGTTTCAAAGAAAGCCGTATCGTGCCTTGCCCACCGTCACGTAATATGATGGCAGCCTGACGCACAATATCGTTTGATAGCGTATCGCCAAGCACATGCGAAAGCATATCTGTAAAATTCCGGCTTGTATATACTTTATCAGGCGAACCTACCTCTGGCGAGTCTTGGGCGCGTCCATGACTCAGATCAATCGATAGCTCTGCGGTATCGGCATCTGGATGAACGGCATTTACCTGTAATGGTTTCTCTTGCGCCGTTGCAGTATCCACACTACGAGCATCGTGTACCTCAACGCTGAACCTGTCCTTACGCTTTGTTTTCGAAACTTTTGATTCGCCCTCTGTTTTCTCCATCTGCTGATTTACCGCTATCTCTTTTAATCGGGTGGTTTGTTCCACCGTCTCTCCATGCGGAATTTCACCAGCGATTGGGCTAATTTCTTTTTTCTGCCTGTCGGTTTTTGTGGGACTTTCAGCAACATTCATTTCCAAAGGCGAAGCAACGACATTCTTTGCGTTTCTTGCACTGGTTACGGAGAGAATCGTTTCCTGTACCTGCTCGGAAACGGCTTTAGACCCGTCGACAGGAGTATTAACGAAAACTTCTTTCTTGACTTGTTCCACGCCGGATGGGGAAGTTGCTGTTTTTCCAGACTTGCCGGAAGAATTCTCCTTGACTTTATGTACAAAGAGAGCCTCTATCCCTCGCATTTCCTGTTGATGATGAGAAAAATTTTTTTTCTTTCTTTCTGTCGGCATTTGCTCTGTAACGAAAGGTATTTTCTGATTTTGCGCGGTTTTTGAAGTTTTCTTTTGCCATGCAAGCTGCTGAACATCATTATCGACGAATTCAGCCCCGGCGATAACCGCTCCATTCTGTGGTGCTTTAACACGCGAACCATCAAGTACTTTGGCAAATGCACCCAATTTATTGCTTTTACTAGTTTTACCGACCACTTTTGAAAGCACAGAAACTTCATCTTTGTCTGAAATTTTTTGATCGTATGTTTGAGCGGATACCTGAAGTTGCAAATCCGTCCTCCTCTCTGTTTTCGGAAGACCGACTCACTTACGCAAAATGCAGCGCAGATGCGCTCCAATTAATTCAAACTTTGCGGTCTACCTGCCATTTTACGCTGTAATAACGCCGCCCTTTCAGGGGGCATGATCGAAATCCAGTACGATACAATGGAAGAAGAACCTTCAGTCTGAGCGATTTCTTCAGCCTTCCGGAAAATGTCTATTACATCCTGATCGTCCATATTTCCGATAATTTCCACCGCACTCTGAGGGGGCATACCGGTCAAATAACGGGCATTCTGTTCGACATTCTTATCTTTATTTTCGGCGTCTTTGACTGAAGCATTGAATGAATTTTCCCGTTCATCAAGCGATTTTTGCCGTTCTTCCAATTCTTGTGCCATTTGCTCGATCTGTCCCTGACGGGATTGTAGTTCCTGTTCCTGTTTTTCAATTTCGAGATTGCGCATATTCAGCGCCTCAAGCCGTACCGCAAGTCGTTCTGAATCAAGGGAAAGCACTTCATTGACGGATGTCGTTTGCTGGGTACGCCCTTCGCGTCCGAAAAGCCGGTATACAGGGACAAGCAAGCTTTTTACATCGATCACGTTGAGGTAATCGAACCATACGATCCCACCTGCTGTCATAGCAATAATGAGTAATAACAATACAATTATTTTACCTAACACGCGAGGTCTTTCATAAGTAGCCACCGCTTTTCTCCTAAATTCGTTCCCAGGTTAGGATGAATTAAACTTCTTTTCCTATACTATATTTTCGGCAGGGTTTAGTCAAGGATAAACGTTATGCAATTATCCCCTCATATAAACCTTCGATAGAATAATTGTGTGAGGTTATGCGCTACACTTCCAAAGCCCATTGGGCTTTGGAAGATTAATTAATAATTATTTGCTTTGATCTGGAAATATACTTTAGGATGTTTGCAGACCGGACATACCTCCGGAGCTTTCTTACCGATTACGATGTGGCCGCAGTTGGAGCAAATCCACGTCTGATCGCCATCGCGGGAGAAAACAAGTCCGCCTTCCACATTAGTAAGAAGTTTGCGGTAACGTTCCTCATGCTCTTTCTCAATAGCGCCGACCATTTTGAACAGAGCTGCTATCTGGGTAAAGCCTTCTTCATTTGCCTCTTTTTCAAAAGAGGCATACATGTCGGTCCATTCATAGTTTTCACCAGCGGCCGCATCTTTAAGGTTGGCGGTTGTATCGGGAATACTATCGCCATGCAGCAGCTTGAACCAAATTTTTGCATGCTCTTTTTCATTATCTGCGGTTTCCCTGAAAAGGGCGGCAATTTGCAGATAGCCTTCTTTCTCAGCTTTTGAAGCGTAATAGGTATATTTATTACGCGCTTGCGACTCACCTGCAAATGCAGTTTGCAGGTTCTTTTCGGTTTTTGATCCTTTAAGTTCCATAATGTTCTCCTTTGGAAAATAATATATTTATATGGATATATATCCATACTATACCATGTGATAAAAGAGTTTTATCCACCCGTTGCCGGTGACGTTTTTTTTCCTACATGCTCTTTTTGAGCGCACTCCTTACAAACGCCCCAGAAAATGATATCGTGCTTCTCAACTATGAAGCCATCACAGGTTAAGACGACATCTTGTATCTGTTCCTGATAGGGAAGCATCGCATCCTGCACACAGCCACAGTACTTGCATACCGCATGGTAATGCGGCTGTGTGGTTATGTCGAAACGATCGGCACCTCCCGGTATAGAAACCTGCTTCAATGCGCCAGATTCACTCATATTATGTAAATTACGGTACACGGTTCCCCGACTTATGCTTGGGTATTTATGAGTAATAACCCGATAAATCTCTTCAGCGCTTGGATGGCAGAGCCGTTGCACCGTTTCTAAAACAAGCCACTGCTGAATAGTCTTTCTAACCAATAATGTACTTTCCTTATTAAGAGCATATCTTAATAAGTATATATTATTATAAATTTGAGATTTTGTCAAGAGAAATCTTTATTTTTTTGCGGTTAGTGAGTAGACAGGAGAAATGACCCGGTGGGGGGATAAAACCCCATACGACACAACTATAATGCTAATAAGCAAAACGGCATAAGGATCACCGAATGGGATATGAAAATAATAACCTCAAAGAGGTAAAAAAAGAAGCCGCTTTACATATGAGTAAAGATTCATATTGAAATGACCATGGAATGGCAAGGGTGAAAATAAAAAAGAACAAAGTCCGGTCAAACCGGCTGCCAATATTCGGCAAAAAGCAGACGGACTATCATTCGGGAAATAAAACGCGGTAAAACAACGCAACGGAGAAGCTCTGACCGGGAAGATTTGGAGTATTCCGGCACGGAATTAGGACAGCTAAAAGCTGATGAAAATAAACAAAGTCACGGGCATACGGAAAAGATAGGGCATGACTATGCGCCGGCCGTCGCGATAGAGAAAAATCAAGAACGACAAGTACAGTCCGTATACCGTTACTGTAGAGGTTAACAATGAGGGCTGGTCTAGGGCAACGCTGATTAAATCGGAAGGAAGTAGTAGGATAGGAAGTATGAAAGCACAACAAATATGTACCGACATAGAATACGGGAAGCGCAAACGGATAAGCCGCCGTGAAGTATTTTTGGATACTTATAGAGCATCTTGTACCGTGGGAAAAGCCGGAGGAACAAATACGCCCCTATTATTTCCAGGGGAAGCGCTGATGGCCGCCTAAAGGGATACAAACCATGCTGAGGATGTATCTGCTGCAGATATGGTTCAACCTTGCGGACGAGGCGTTAGAGGAACACCTATACGATAGTTACGCGATGAGGAAGTTCACGGGACTGGATTTCAGCGGGGAGGGAGCGCCCGACGCGACAACACCGCTTAACTTCCGGCATCTGCTTGAGGAGGAGGGATTACAGAAAAAGATATTTGAAGTAGTGAATGAACTGCCGGAAAAGAAGGGGAAGATAATGATGGGCGGGACAATAATAGACGCGGCAATCATAGAGGCGCCGGCATCGACAAAGAACGGCGCGAAGAGCCGGGATCCGGAGATGCACCGGAGTAAGAAAAGGAACGAGCGGCATTTCGGAATGAAGGCGCATAGAGGGGTAGACGCCGGAAGCGGGATGGTACACGGCGTGAGCGGGACGGCGGCGAATGTAAGCGGCATAGAGGATGCCGGAAAATTGATAAGGGAAGACGATGAGTTTGTGAACGCCGATGCCGGATATATAGGGATAGAGAAGAGGGATGAAATAAAGATGTCGCTGGGCGGCCCGGATACCCACGATAACTTCTTGAGTTTTTAAGACAACTTCTTGAGTTTTTAAGATAACTTCTTGAGATTTTAAGACAACTTCTTGAGATTTTAAGACAAGAATAGTTTAGGTAGCGGAGCGGGGCAGCCGGTTGACGGGGTGGCGGTACTCATGCTTGCGAGATGCGGAATAACCGGCTACGCCGGTTATTTTCGGAGTTTGCGGCGCAAACTCCAGCCGGTGTGGGCGGCGGATTTGGGGGATAGCGGTACTCATGTTTGCGAGATGCGTTACTCGTGCTTACGAGTCGCGGCACTCGTGTTTACGAGTAGCGGCACTCGTGTTTACGAGTAGCGGTACTCATGATTGCGAGTAGCGGTACTCGTGCTTACGAGTAGCGGCACTCGTGCTTACGAGTAGCGGAATAACCGGCTGCGCCGGTTATTTCCGGAGTTTGCGCCGCAAGCCTGCGGCTTGCTTACCGCAAACTCCTGGCGGTGTTGGTGGGGCCCCTGATTGTGAGAAGCGCTACTCGTGCTTACGAGATGCGCTACTCGTGCTTACGAGTAGCGGCACTCGTGCTTACGAGTAGCGGTACTCATGTTTGCGAGATGCGCTACTCGTGCTTACGAGTAGCGGTACTCATGTTTGCGAGTAGCGGAATAACCGGCTGCGCCGGTTATTTCCGGAGTTTGCGCCGCAAGCCTGCGGCTTGCTTACCGCAAACTCCTGGCGGTGTTGGTGGGGCCCCTGATTGTGAGAAGCGCTA
>JAITAN010000183.1 GCA_031284105.1 Treponema sp.
CGTCTACAAACTCATCAATGCAGCCGGCGGCATCGGCAATGCCTTCAATTTCCACTTATTCTGCTTGTAACGTGCTTACAATTCTGCTCCATATCCATGAGGTCTGACCTGCCTATGGATGGGGGATGCCGCTTCTCTACACGGTATAGTTCTGTTCCCGCAGCATATCCGTATAGTACCGCGTCTCGATCTTGTCTTCTCCGATGCCGGTTTTGCCGAGACAAAACAGAAGGCGGCGGCGCGCGGCAGCTACGGTATGCTCATCACTACATTCGGTAAGGATTTCGATTTCAACAAACCAGCCAAGCCCCGCAACTTCGGATAGCTCTATGGTAATAGGCGGACTTCTCTTGGCATCCGGCAGGCGATCTTCTTCAAACCGCCATGCCCAGCCGGTTTTGCGCTTACATAGCGTGATCTGTAACCCAAAGAGGGCGAGCAATTCCTCAAACGGTTTTTCGGCGTCGTCTTCCGATATGGAGAACTCCCGTTCGGTGTTGACTTCAATACAATCGCGGGTTTCTTTTGTTTTATAAGTTACCCATACATGCGTACTGCGCTGCAAAACGCCGGAACCGTTTTCAGCATAATCCGTTTCCCTTCTGATCCGTATACCGGACGAGAAAAGCGCGGAGCCATGCTCACGGGCACGCCAATATACATCCTCTTTATCAAACGCTTTGATATAGCGGGCAAAAGAAGAGATAATAGACTTTGTCTTGTGCGGATCATCAACCCGCGCTTTTAATTCGATTTCTATCATAATTGGAATTTGACAATCTTTTATTTTTCTTATATACTTCTTTTATAGAAGTATCATGGATACAAAATATCGCGGATTAACGCCGGTTTAATGCTTATTCCCGTTTGTCCCCGCTATCGAATTCATTATAGGCGCAAAGGAAAAGATTTGCAACGGCAGTTCAAGTTTATACAAATTATCCTTCTCTTTATTTTTTTGTTTGCTTGTACGGTAAATCTCATGGGAGAAGACGTTCATATAGTCAAAAACAATGAAACGATTTACTCCATAGCGCTCTCCTATGGGGTAAGCATAGACGCTCTTATGAAGTCAAACAATATCACGGATCCTAAAAAACTACGCGTTGGACAGAAGCTTAACATACCGGAGAAATTATCGCCCGGTACTCAGGGGCAAAATCAAACTGGCGCTGCATATATAGAATATACCGCAACCAAAGGCGATACCTTGTTCGCCCTTGCGAGAAAAAACAACACCACCGTAGCGGCTATCCACGCTGCAAACGGTCTTTCCGAATCATACGTATTAAAAGCGGGCGATAAACTGAAAATTCCGGTTGCGGCGCCTGAGAAATCGCCCGCTGCCCCGCAGAACCCCGCGCCATCTCAGCCGCAAACGGCGCAAATCACGCCGCAGAGTTCTGTTCAGAGAAATCTTGATCCTCTGCCGAAATACGGCAACACCACATGGCCCGTTGAGGTCAGATCCATTGCAAAAACGGAGGGTAAGCTGGAAAACGGCGTAATCGTTACCAGTTATGCATCGGAGCCGGTCAGAAGCCTTACCGGCGGTATCGTAAAAGCCGCCGGACCCTACTTTAATTTCAGAAACGTAGTTGTCGTGCAGTCGGAAGAAGGCTATCTTTATACTTACGGCGGCTGTGAACGTCTTTCGGTGAAGGTGGGGTCTCATGTAGGAGTAGGAACCGAACTCGGCAGGCTGGATACGAGCAAGGATCCGCAGCTTTTGCTTATGATAACAAAAGACAATAAGCCGGTGAATCCCCAAACCGCTCCAAGAAGGTAAGCCCTTGCACATATCATTCTTTTTCAGGTAGGATACTAATCATGGTTAATAAAAAACTGTTTCTTTTATCTTTTTTGATAATGTCTATTTTTTTCGTTGTATTTTCGCAAGAAATTATCACCGCTGAACGGTATCTTGAAATGGTATCCGAAAAATACGCCAACATGCGCGATTTCGAGGCGAATATCTCCATCCAATCAAACGGATCAAACATGGCGGGAACTATAAGTTATCTTGTTCCGTACTTCTTGCGTATAGACTTCACCGCTCCCGCGGAACAGACGGTTGTGTTCACCGGGGATATGCTTACGTTATACCTCCCCGATTACCGCGCGACTTTAACGCAAGAGGTAAACTCAGGACGATCTTCGGCAGCCGGGCAGGGACTCCGTATTCTCAGGCGGAACTATACTCCTTCCTATGTAACCGGTCCCGCTCCGGTACTGCTTGAAGGAACCGCTGAATCCGTGGTGAGACTGAGGCTGACCAGGCGTTCCAGCTCGGAAAGTTTTCGGGAGATCATTCTAAGCATCAATCCCGATACTAAACTCATACGGCGTATGGATGGAACCACCCTTGCCGGTGCGTTGATACGGTTCGATTTTTCCGCTATAAAGATCAATCAAGGTATTCCTGAGCAGCGTTTCATTTACGATTCCCCTGCATCAGCAAATATGTACAATAACTTTTTATTTAGAAATACGGACTAATCGGAGGATACGATGGAAGGTCTGGGAAATAAATTAAAAAATGCCCGTGAATATAAAAAAGAATCATTCGAGGATGTAAGTCTTAAAATCAACATTGCGGTACGGTACCTGAAAGCCCTAGAAGAAGAAGACTTCTCGGTCTTTTCGGGAGAAGTGTACGCTATCGGCTTTTTGAAAAGTTACGGCGCGTACCTCGGCATAAACGCCGATAAACTGCTCGCTTTGTACCAAGCTATGAAACTACAGGAACAACCGATACCTGTTGAGCAACTTCTGGATGTGCGCCGGAAATTTCCTGTAAAAATAGTTATTCAAATTCTAGCGGCTCTTATAATTGGTACAGCCATTGTGGGCGGCGTGTACTTCATAATTCATCTGCCCAAAAGAGCGCCGTCAGAGCCGAAGCCCCGTAAAACAAAAGAATATATCATGGATGATAACCCTACGGATAAGCGATTGTCCCTGGGAGATTCCTTTGTCGTGCCGTACAACGATTCCAATTACCAGTTTATACTGATGAATATCGGTGAAGCCGTAAACATTACATCGCCGATTGGCGATATCCGTCTCGATCTGGGACAGGAAGTAACGATTGATATGGATAACGACGGCTTCAATGAGTTAAAGATCATTGCTGCGGACTTTGTAAAAAACCACCCGAATACAGGAGCGCGCTTGCATTTCGAGCTTGATAGTTCAGCGCCGCCAATCGTAGCGTCTAGTCCCGAAACCACCGAAATCACTGTTGCAGGCAGTCAAACTATCCCTGCAATCGTTATTTTATCTTCTCCCACACCGTATCCGTTCACCTTACAGGTAGCGTTCCAAGGCTACTGTCTTTTCCGTTGGGAAATCCTTGCTGAACGAGACAGGCAGGGACGTAATGAGCAGTACTTTGAACGGAACAACGAACTCAGTGTTCAGGCGCAAAACGGTGTCCGTATTGGCGTGTCCAATGCCATTACCGCCAAAATCCAAGTCATTGGCGGCGGTAAAACCGTACCTATTGAGCTTGGTACCGCCGGTGAGGTAATAGTAGCTGAAATCCGCTGGATAAGAGACGAAGATAATCGGTACCGGCTTGTGTTGACGCAGCTTGAGTAGACATGTTTTTACATGCGGCGGAAACCGCGGAGACCGATGAAATACTTTATTGATCCATTCGGCTGCGTTAAAAATCAGGTGGATGCGGAAACCATGATGGCGTTCCTGAACAAGGAAGGATGGATTTCCACAGATGCCGAAGAGGCGGATGTTATCATCGTCAATTCCTGCGGGTTCATAGAACGCGCGAAACAGGAATCCATCAATGCGACTATTATGTGGCGTACCGTGTATCCATACAAGAAAATCGTCCTTGCCGGCTGCTTAAGCCGGCGATACACAGCCGAACTTGAAGACTCTCTTGCCGAAGCCGATGTGATATTCGGCGACAAAAATCTCTCGAATATCGGTGCCGCTCTCTCTGCTGTAGTAAGCGGGGAACGCCGTGAATATGCTGCGGCTGAACGTTCATCTTCCGTTGATGAAATCGAAACCATCTTGCCCGAAAGACCCTTGCTCTCCCTGCCCGGCTCCGCGTATGTTAAAATCAGCGAAGGATGCGACAACCGCTGTGCGTTTTGCTCCATTCCGCTTATACGCGGCGGACTGAGAAGCAGAACAATCACGGCAATCGTCCGAGAATGTACGGTTCTCCTCAAACGCGGCGTTAAAGAACTTTGTCTCATTGGGCAAGACATAGGCTCTTTCGGCATGGACAGAGGCAATCAGGAACTGCCCAATCTGCTCGCAGCTATTTCCGCCCTGCCGGGTGATTTTTGGGTGCGGCTGCTCTACATTCATCCGGATCACGTTCCGGTGCAAATCCTCGCTATTATGCGTAAAGACAGGCGGTTTCTGCCCTATTTTGATCTCCCTTTCCAGCACGGTTCTGCTGCCATTCTCAAAAACATGAACCGTAGGCACAGCGCGGAGGACTACCTTGCCCTGCTTGCCGACATCCGCTCCGCGCTGCCGGACGCGGTTATCCGTTCCACCTTCCTGCTCGGTTTTCCCGGTGAAACCGAAGGCGATATGCAAACATTGCTTGATTTTCAGGAGAAAGCCGCTCTGGACTGGCTCGGCTGCTTCACCTATTCACGGGAAGAGAACACCCCCGCGTATGCAATGAAGAACCGCGTTTCCCGTAAAATCGCGTTGGAACGAAAACGGCGGGTAGAGGAAAAACAGGCGGCGATTACCGAGCGACGACTGGAACGTTTCATTGGGCGCACGCTTGATATTCTTGTAGAAGAGAAGATTCAGGGAGAAAACCTATACCTCGGCAGACTCTTCTGCCATGCGCCGGAAGTAGATGGTTCCGCGGTTATATCTTCCGAGCAGGTTCTGGAAACAGGCGCTTTTATTCGGGGCAAGATATTCACCCGCGCCGGGTATGATCTGCAAGCCGTACCGATATAGTGAAATATATTGCTAAAAAGCAACGCTCATGTGGAAAA
>JAITAN010000203.1 GCA_031284105.1 Treponema sp.
GTCAATAGTTACAACTACATATTTTCCCGTTAGAGAAGGGCTATGGCGCCTTTTTCCCTTGCCGCCGGCTGGGTCCGGCGAACCTCCGGCATCCGGCTTGAAGGGAGAGGGCGGGACGGAAGCCCATGTTGCCGCTCACATTCACCCGCCTCCAATCACTTTTCCTACTTCGGCGATCTGTCCCTCAAGAATTTCGTGCTTTTTTACCGGTAGAATTTCAGTTTCATTCCCATACAGACGAGAACTTTTAATCAATTAGGGAGATGCCGGACGTTTCGGCAGCCCTGCGCTTTTCGGATTTATTTATTATTTCCGATTTTGGGAGACCTTCATTACACGTTCCGGTACAATCAGACCGTCAGAAGATCAGGGTTCCGCATTATTTTAGGAAATAAAAGCCGGGCGGAAGCCCGCACCGCCCCTCATAGACACCCGCCGATCATTCAGATACGGCGCGGCGAGGCCGGCGGCATTGCCATTGTACCGGCGGCCGCCCCGGATCGGCAAACGTTCTCCGCAGTTCCGAACCCAGATAGCGCGGCCGGCAGCCGTAACTGCCGCACTACCCCCGGACGCTAGTTTCGGCGCAATAAGAGCCTGCGCCATGCGCTCCCGCACCGCAGCAGCAAGTCCATTATATCCGCTTGATAAAGCGGTCTGCCGCCGGCCGGCGCCTCCGTCGATATAAGGATTCTTTTTCAAAACTTCAAATCCTGAAATGCCGCTGCGCTTCAAGCTGTATGTCCCCTTTTGTGATCGTAAAGACAGGTTTCTCCGCCTCTTTTATTTCATTATGTTCAACGAATTCTACACGAATTTTGCATATTGCTCCACGTTTCATCGCCTTGTCCACGGACTTCTCCTGATGATCGTTGCTTTTCTATCATAGCCCACGGACACAATATCAATCGGCGTTTCACAGAACCGCTCAATAAATTCGATGTACTCCATCGCCTCCGCCGGAAACTCCTCGCAGGTACGCGTTTTGGACAGGTTTTTCTTCCACCCCTTAAACGTCCGTAAAACGGGTTGGGCTTCATTGAGCGCCTCTACCGAGGCGGGAAAATGCTCTACCACCGTGTCATTGATGCGGTAGGCAATGCAGGCTTTCACTTCGTCAAGCGTATCGTATATGTCAAGATGGGTCATCACCAGAGAGTCGATTGAGTTGGTAAGACACGCGTACCGCAGCGCCGTCAGATCGAGGTACCCGCAGCGCCGGGGTCTGCCGGTTGTAACCCCGTATTCCCGTCCGGTTTCCCGCACGAATTGACAGAGCGCATCTTCCGAATCAGCGTCAAATTCGCTGGGGAAGGGACCGTTTCCCACGCGGGTCGAATACGCCTTGAATACGCCCAGCACCTTGTCAAGCGCCCGCGGACCAATACAGCCGCCTACGGCCGCTCCCGCGGCGCAGGACATACCGCTCGACACATACGGATACGTGCCGAGATCGAGATCGAGGAGCGTTCCTTGGGCGCCTTCAAATAAAATGTGCGCGTTTTTATGGTGGAAAAGGTACGTTGAAAGATCGATGGACATGGCCTGCAGCCGGTCTATATACGGGGCAAGGTAATCGCTATCGGACTTGTCAAGCTCGCCCATTTTTTCCTTCCATGAAAGGTCCGCAATACGGATGCCGTCACGGTCGCTTTTCATGGAATAGGTGATGCCGATGCCCCGTCCGGTGGTACCGATGGGCTTTTTCCGCGCCGCGTCCCGTTCCTTGTCGATCTGAATGTAGCGGGGCAGCACTATGTGGGCGCGGTCTGAAATAAAGACCCTGCCCGTTGTATCAATGCCCCGCTCATTAAGCATGGCAAGCTCGCCGAACAGCGCGGTCGGGTCTATCACCATACCCGCGCCCAGAACCACCATCTTATCGGGATACAAAATCCCGGACGGAATCAGATGCAGCGCGTACTGTTCTTTGCCTATAACGATGGTATGGCCCGCGTTTGCGCCGCCCGCAAACCGGACGATTATCTGCGCCTCATTCGCCAGATAATCCACGATTTTACCCTTGCCTTCATCGCCCCATTGGGCGCCGATTACTACTACGTTCATCCTGTCCTCACTTACTCAGCGCCGCGACCGCTGCGCCGAAAAGCGACGCTTGTTCGACCGGCGATACCACGTAGTTAAACGGCTTATCTTTGGTAAGCAGCGTATGCAGACACGATTCAAGCGCATGACGCATACCCTTGTAAATCATGTACGTGGTTCCTTCAACCGCGATACGCACCGGCGCAAACGGATCGAGACCCGCCGCGGTCTTTTCAACAACAGCCGCAAGCACGCCTGCGGCAAGCCGCGCTCCCCGCTCGGTAACAATGGACGTGAGGTAGACGAACGATGAAAGCGCGTCCCTCTCGTCTTCGCGGAAAAGCCCGCCGATGACTCCTTCCCCTGAAAGCGGCGCATACATAAATTCGTTCAGGAAACGGGTCCGCAAGCCGCTCAATGCCAGAAATTCGTCGGCTTTCCTGAAGGCGATAAGTCCGTCCTTGACCGCTTGTTTCAGAATGATGAAGGTGAGGGGGCCGAGATACGCGCCGGCGGAGAGTTTCTCCTCGTGAAAAACGCCCGGGTTTTTGGTCGCCGCATCGAATTCCTTGTCAAGAACGCCCATGTACCGGTGCGCGAACCCGCCGGTCTCGCACACCACGATCTGGGGATTATCAGGGTTGTTAAAATTGATTTTCGGGATTACTTTTTCAGGATACGCGGTATTAAAGCCGGTTCCCAAAATAAAACCCACCACCGGACCCGCTTCGACATGGTACTTGTCTTCGCCTCTGAACAACCCGCCGTCCTTCTTTATCTGCACCACGCCCGACAGCAAGGTGGCTGCGGTGTCGTTTATCAGTACGATTTTTTCCGGCGCTTTTACGGAACGGCGGGCAAGCGCGTCCCTCAACCCCTGCCCTATCGTCTTGCCGATTACATCGGGCGCGTCGATTTCCTTGCTGAACCCTAACAGTATGCCGTCCAAATCCTTGGTCATCTCCATGGGATACGAGAACGTGAAGCCGATTCCTTCAACATTCGGCTGTTCCTCAAGGAGCGGCACGGTCAAATCCGCTATTTGATCGAAAAACTCCGTAACGCCGACTCTGCCCTCGGTGCCGGGCATGGGCGCTTTTTTGATGTTTTCCGCCACGGCCCGGCCTTCCTCCTCAAAATGCACCAGCGCGGCCCTGAAATTGGTGCCGCCCGCGTCCAGCGCAATGACGGTCTTGCCCGCGGGCACATGGGAAACGGGGCTTATGTACGCCGGAATCATGGGGAGGCTGGAGGGCCGCCCTTTGAGACCCCGCTCCATATCAATGAGGGTATCGCGTTTCAACGCAAAAGGGTCTACGATATTGTAATGAAAGCCGTAGTATTCGGCAAATTCGGATAAAGCTTGGGGATCAAACTTCATACATTGCTCCTTTTTCTTTCAAGATTTTTCTAAAATTTTTCTAAAAATAGTATGATTTGTCCGGCTGCCGGACGTATCCGGTAACCAGACGTCTCATTATATGGCGAAATGAACCGAAGGGCAAGTAGGAAAAATGGAGCGTACTATATCTGCGTGCTTTTGGTTATGGGCATACCATACATACAAAAAATATACGGGAGGTCCTTTTACAAATTCTTTTGTGAGCGGCTCGCCGTCTTTTTCTGCGGTCGGGAGGTAGCTCCGCACGGATCGGAGCGCTTTTGAGTATTTTTGAATGTTGAATACAGAGAAATATATTACAATAAACGCTGGACATACGGCGCTCGATATGCTATGCAATGATAGCATTGCAAATCTTTACTGCGGGTTAGCCTAGGCGGCGCAAGGAGCCGGCCGCTAATCCGGTAAGGATTGCGATAGGTTTTTTATCCTGACAAGCGCGGGAAAGCCGTGTTTGCCCGGATAAGAAACCTCTCCCTGAGGAGAGGGAAGTTTTTTTTAGGAGTTATTGTATGAATCACAGTGAATCGAAAATCCGGCATTTCTGCGCCGGGTTTGTTTTGACCGCGGTACTGGCCCTAACCGGCGGCTGCGGCGATGCGGCGCTCGCCGTACCGGACGGCTCTGGGTGGGGGGGCAAACCCTCTCCGCACCCCTGATTGGGTACAATGAAGGGGACCTGGTAACCGTGCGGGTACCGCTACCGATCTCAGGCAACGGCGTGAGCAGGTCCATAGACCCCGACATCACGGAGAACTATGTGAATATCTACGAGGCGGTGTTCCAGGAC
>JAITAN010000207.1 GCA_031284105.1 Treponema sp.
GACCTTGTGGATGAATTCGGCGCGGACGCGGTGAAGTTTACGCTTGCGTTCCTCTGCGCCCAGGGACAGGATGTTTTGCTTGACAAGGAGTCTTTCAAATTAGGCTCAAAATTCGTCAATAAGGTGTGGAACGCAAGCCGCTACATTCTGATGAAACTTGAAGGCAGGACCCTTATAGAGAATCCTGCCCTTCTCCCCATTGACACGTGGATATATTCCCGCCTCAACAACACGGCGAAAACCGTAACCGAAGCCTTTCAGTCGTACCGCTACAATGACGCGGCAAGCGCGGCGTACGAGTATTTCTGGAACGATTTTTGCGACTGGTACGTGGAGGCCACAAAACTATCCCTCATCGCCGCATCCTCGGATGAAGAAAAGAACCGCGCCGCCGCCGTGCTTTTGGATGCGCTTGCGGAATCGCTGCGGCTCCTGCACCCGCTTATCCCCTTTGTTACCGAAGAAATCTACGGGTTTCTGCCTAACACGGAGGGCTTTCTCATCACCGCCGCATATCCCGAATATGACGAAAAAAGAAACGCGCCGGAAGCGGGTTTCACCTTCCTGCAAGAGCTGATCCGTTCTATCCGCACGCTGCGCAGCGAATGCACGGTGCCGCCTGAGAAAAAGGTAAAGACTCTGATCAGGACCGCGGAACAGGGCGGCTTCGGCAAGACGCTTGCTGAAAACACGGAACTCGTAAAGCTGCTTGCAAACGTGGGGGAACTGGAGGTAGAAAGCGCCGGCGATGCGGCAGGCGGAGCGGACGCCGCGCGGAGAAGCCGCCCCAAGCATGCGATTGGGCTTGCGGGAACCGGTTTTGAGGCTTTTGTGTTCATTGCGGACGCCGTTGATCTTGATTTCCTCAAGCGGAAGTTTTCAAGAGAGCTTGACAAAGACAGGCAATTTATTGCATCATTAAAGAGTAAACTCTCTAATGAAGACTTTCTCCGCCATGCGCCGGCCGGACTTATTGACGGAGAAAAGCAAAAATTAGAAGCATCATTAAAACGGGCAGACAAAATAGCGTCCTATATTCGGGATATGGAGCAGGACTCTAGCTCTTGACTTTCTACGTATTCAAGCAGCGATGGGACTATTCGGATTCGATTACGGAAGTATCAAAAATCATTGGTGAAGAAAGAGTGGGGATTAAAGATCTGGAATAAAGCAAAACCACAAACACTAAAGGCTTTTTTCCGAAACTAGCCGCGGAGCGAATGTTCGCGTTTGGGGAAAGAGTGGGAAAAATGTATACACGCGTTTACGACGTGCGTAACGAGAGAGTATAAGGCGGACGAGGTTTAGAGATACCCATAGTACGTCGGCTAGACCGAATCCCGCTGTTAGCGGGAAGATTGCGGATATGGGAGCGCCTGCCTTGTATGAACAGAGATAGTGAAACTATTGAAGAAAAGCCGCGGGGAAAGAAGCAGGAAATGAACGCTAGACGGACGATCTGAAACAGCGATCAAGTCTGTATACGTTTTATAAGGCGGATATAATTGAATACAGAGGAAATGCTCCGGTTAAAGGGAATCTACCTTGCTCCGTATATGCAGCTTGCGACAGCTCTTATAGGTAAAACACGTGAAGGCGGCGGAAATATGTTCCGTCACCAGTTTGATACAATGGCGGTGCTGATCGACTATGGGTATATTGATAGCGTGCTGCTCAAAGCTTCATTGGTACACGATATTCTTGAAGATATCCCTGAATTTAACCATAATTTGCTTATAACTATTGATTATGAAAGTCCAGAGGTATACCAGCTTGTGCTGGAAGTAACACGGCGTCCCGACGAGAAGAAATCGAGCTTCCTTACCCGTATACTCAAGGAAGGCTCCGATAACGCCAAAGTTTTAAAAGTTGCAGACCGCATATCAAATATGATTTCTCTCGGCTTTGTGAATAAGCCGGAGTTTATCGAACGGTATACCAAAGAAACGGTTGATTACATTTTCCCTATTGCCGAACAGATCGATCTCATTATGTTGAAAGAGCTTGAATCTTTGGTGGAATCCAGAAGAAAATATTCGGAAATCTTTGCAAAAGAAGTAATACATACATTCCATTTTCCAGATAAGGCATGATGAGAAAAAAAGCGCGGAATTTATTTATCATTGCAATTGGTTGTTTATTTTTCTTTCCGGCTCAAGCATGGCGTACAACCTCTATCAAAATTCCTTTCACGCCCGGAGAGGAAGCCTTTATAAAAAACCATCCGGTAATAATGGTCGGTGCAAATGCCTCTTTCATGCCCTTTGAAGGTTTTGATGAAGCGGGACGCTACGAAGGCATAGTTGCTGATTATCTTGCGCTGATTGAACGGTATACCGGATTACGGTTTGAAATTCAGAAGGGACTTATCTGGTATGAAGCGTACAATAAAGCCTTAAACGGGGAGATCGACTTGCTTCCCACGATGGAAAAAAGCAGCGAGAGCGAATTGTTTTTCCTCTTTTCAAAACCGTATTTTAATTTCAGACGGGGAATTATAATCAGAAACAACGATACCGGTATAAAGAGTCTCAAAGATTTAAATGGCAAAAACATTGCGGTACAGTTTGAAAGTTCTGAATACGATTATTTAACCGCTTTGCTTGCGACCGAAACGCGCCTATATTCTTCGATTGAAGAAGCCTTAATTGCGGTTTCAGTGGGTAACGAACTTGCTACTATAGGAAACATCAGTACCGCGGGCTATTACATTAACCGGAACGGGATTACCAACCTCAAATTCATATTATTAGATGAGAATTCACGGGGGAGCCTCCGTTTCGCCACGCGTAGCGAATACCGCGAACTAATAACTATTATTGATAAAGTTATTAGCAATATAACCATGGAAGAGAAACACGCAATTAATAATACATGGATACAGGTTTCCGATACAATAGATTATACGCTAATTTTGCAGATCATTTCGATTGTCGCGTTTGTTATTGTTCTTATTTTTACCATTTCAATTTACTGGATTTTCCGTCTCAGGAATGAGATTGAAATACGTACGTTTGCCCAAAAGAAAATGGAGCTTGCCAAACAGGACGCCGAAACGGCAAACCGCATAAAATCGAACTTTTTAGCCCGCATGTCGCACGAGATACGTACGCCTATGAATGCCGTCATCGGCATGGCTCACCTTATCGGTAAAACCGAAATCACGGCAATGCAGGCTATGTACCTACGGAACATCAATCAGGCTGCGTCAACTATTTTGGGCATCATCAATGATATTCTGGATTTTTCAAAGATAGAGGCGGGTAAAGCCGAGCTTGAGTACACGTCCTTTAACCTCGACGAGTTGCTGCAAAACACCGTCAACATCATCTCCTACCGCGCGAACGAAAAGCGTATCGTATTCAAATTGATACGCGATGCCGCACTCCCTTTTTTCTTCTATGGCGATCCAAAACGGATCGAACAAGTGCTGCTTAATATTCTCAACAATGCGGTTAAATTCACGAAAGAAGGCGAAGTTGCTTTCTATATCAGAATGAACAACATTGCAGCCGATCAGTGTTATATATCGTTTATTATTCAAGACTCTGGAATCGGCATGTCGGAACACCAGATAGAACACCTTTTTGAGCCTTTTTCTCAGGAAGACGCCAGCATAAACCGGCAGTTCGGGGGTACGGGGCTAGGGCTTTCCATTGTAAAAAACCTTGTTGACCTGATGAATGGCGCCATTACGGTACGCAGCATGAAGGGTAAAGGGTCTAGATTTAACATAGATATTCTTTTAAAACAGCATACCGAACCGGAAGAAAAGATGCGGCAACAATTTGCCGAGATTGCCGCTAAAAATGTGAAGATACTTGTTTGGGAAGGAACTTTCGGCGACGAGCCGATTATAAATGAGAATCTTGCGATTTTGGGTATCAAAAATGAGCGGGTATTTTCCGCGGAAGGCGCGCTTGCGCTGCTGGAAGATGCATCGAATAAGGGAAAACCGTTTGAAGTCTTTATTCTGGATTATGACGCTCCGCCTGACAAAGGCTTTGAGTTTATCGCCGAGACGCGGCGGAATACGCATATTACGATGCCGTTCATCATACTGCTGATTCCCATGACAAGCGAAGAAGAGCATCTCCACGAATACGAAAGAACTATCGGTATCGGCAAGCCTGTTATTTTTTCAATGCTGTTCAAAGAGTTGTACACGGTACTGCAAGACATGGATGAAAAACGGCCGCCGGCTGTGCCGGATGCCCGGCCAACCGAACCTCAAGACGGATGCTGCGTGCTTATAGTTGACGATAACGATATTAACAGAACTATTGCCGAAGCGCTGCTTGAGGCGGAAGGCTTTACCGTGTTTAATGCGGAAAACGGCGATGCGGGCGTTCGTGTTTTTGAGGAGCATATGAATGAAATTGACGCCGTTCTTATGGACCTGCACATGCCGGGAGGCATAAACGGAAGCGATGCCGCCGAATGTATACGGCGCTTATCCGAAACGGTTCCAATTGCCGCAATGACCGCTGACGTGCTTGATGGTGTAAGAGAGGAGTGCGAGCATCACGGTATGCACTATTTTATCAGTAAACCTTTTGATCCGAAAACGTTTGCCGCCCAAGTTCGTTCTATGATGAGAGTAAACACATGAAATACCGTCCCTCCTTCCACAGTATCATTGATTTTTCTTCCCATACATGGGTACGGTAGCTGTGCATGTTTCTAAAGAGCCTTGATATATTCGGCTTTAAATCGTTTGCCGAGCGTACGCATATTGAATTTGCCGACGGAATTACCGCTCTTTTAGGACCCAATGGGTGCGGCAAATCCAATGTAGTTGACGCCATCAAGTGGGTATTGGGCGAGCAGAAATCAACGGCAATGCGCGCTGAAAAGATGGAAGACATCATCTTCAACGGCACGGACAGCCGCAAACCCCTTAGCGTGGCGGAAGTAACCCTCATCCTCGCCAATGATACTAAACTCCTTCCCCTTGATATGCCCGAAGTGCAGATACGGCGCCGTCTTTTCCGCTCCGGCGAGAGCGAGTACTATATCAATGCCAATCTGGTTAAACTAAAAGAAGTCCGGGAATTGTTCTGGGATACGGGCGTTGGAAAAGCGGCTTATTCGGTCATGGAGCAGGGTAAAATCGATCAGGTGCTCTCTTCTAAGCCGGATGAACGCCGTTATTTGTTTGAAGAAGCCGCCGGCATCACAAAATTTAAAGTAAAAGGCAGAGAAGCCGAGCTTAAACTAGCGCGAACCGAAGAAAATATGCGTCAGGTTGAAGGGATTGTAGGCGAAGTGAAACGCAGCTATGATACGCTTAAGGTACAAGCCGATAAGACCCTCAAATATCGGACATTAAAGGACGATGTGTTCCATTTTGAACTCGATATTCAGTTGTTGCGTCTTAAACGGTTCAAGAACGATCGGGACGAATGTAATGAAAACCTGCGCAGCCGCACCGAAGAACGGGATACGCTTAAGGCGGAACTTGATGCGGTGAACAAGGCGCTTGAAGAAAATATGGATGCGGTAAACGAAATGGAAGAGCGCCTTGTTGAGTACCAAAAAACCATCTATGCGCTTGCCATCGAAAAAAACGCCAAAGAAAAGGAAGCCAAACTCCTCATTGAGCAACGCAATGAGAGTAAGACGAAAATAGCTCAGAATGAGGCGCGTGAACACCACATATCCCTCAAGATTGACGAATTAACCGATGATGCCGATGAACAGGACGCCATTGTCCGTGATTTACGGCGCAAAGCGCTTGATATTGAAGATAATATCCGCTCATTTGAGGAAAACATAGGGCTTGCGTCTTCTCGTATCGGTGAAAACGAGCATACCGCAAAGCGCGCGGAAGAAGAAATCAGGGACTTTGAGCGGACCCAAATCAGCCGTGAAAAAGACCTTGAGAAGATCACCGATGACATTGTAGCCGCGCTGGATGCGGGACTTAAAGACGCGGGCTATTCCGCAGCCGGACGCAAGGCAAGCGAAGCCGCTTTACAGGAACTGTTCGCGCTCATAGAGACGTCCCTTTCCGGAAGAGAAGCCCTTGCCCGCGACCTTGCGGACATTGCGGGACGTGCGGAATCAGACGACGCCCTGCCCTCCTCCGAAAAAATCAAGCGGCTTGCCGAAAGTATAGCGGCCGCGCTTTCCGAAATCAATGTGAATATCGCCAAGGCAAAAAGCCTTTTCGATAGTTACCGGCAAAGCGCCCCTTCGTTTCTGGACGATTTTCTTGCGCCGGAAGGCATCATCACGAAAAAACGCAGCCTTGACAGGAGCATCCGCTCTTGCAAGGACGGCATTGAACAATGCCGGGAGAAAATAGCAAACCTCCGCCGCGATAACGAGGATTTAAGCGTCAAGATAGACGAGTACCGCGCCACATTGGAAGAACTCCGCGTAAATCGCGCCCGTATATCAACACAGGCAAACGCCGCGGAGGAAAAGGCGCGCCTCATACGCCGCGAACTCACCGGACAGGAAACCTTGCGTAAGACCGTGCAAGACGACCTTTTTTTTGACCGCAAACGTTTTGCTGAAACCGGGGAGCGAATAACCGATACGGAACAGGAACTGGCGGACATTGAAACACGGGGCATTACGCTCACCGCAGAACAGGAACAATTAGAAGCGGACCTCAAGAAACGCAATGGCGATCTTGCCGGAACCAGAAACGCCATCAACAAACGCGCTGCCGACATGCTCAAAGTACAAACAGCGCTTGAAAAGATCCATCTGGAGATCGTGCAGTCCGATACGGAAATCAAAAATATACAGGACAACTTCCGCGAAACCCATTCCCGTGATCTCATGGAATTCGAGGAACGCATTCTTTCAATCACCGCAACCCCTTCGGAACTACGGGAATCACTCGCAGCAGCGCGGGCCGCGCTCAAAGATTTGGGCGCGGTGAACCTCATGGCGGTTGAAGAATTCGCGGAAACAAAGGAGCGGTTTGAATTCCTATCGAACCAGCTTGCAGACCTTGTCAAAGCCCGCGATGACCTTGAAAGCATAGCCGCAGAAATCCGCGCGGAATCTTCCGCTCTGTTCATCGCCACCTATAACAAAATCAAGAAAAACTTCCATAATATGTTCCGTCGTCTTTTCGGCGGGGGCAGAGCGGAGCTTCGGCTTATTGATGCGAACCATGTGCTTGAGTCGGGCATCGAAATTTTCGCGCAGCCGCCCGGCAAGAAACTCGAAAACATCGGTCTTCTTTCCGGCGGCGAAAGATCCATGACCGCGGTCGCCCTGCTTTTCGCCACGTACATAGTCAAACCAAGCCCTTTTTGCCTGCTTGACGAGATTGACGCTGCGCTTGACGAAGCCAATGTGAGCCGGTTTGTTCAGACGCTGCGTGAATTCGGCAGTGCAAGCCAATTCATCGTCATCACTCACAACAAGAAAACCATGGTCGGCGCGGCCACCCTTCTTGGCGTCAGTATGGAAGAAGCCGGCGTTACCAAAGTCATTTCCGTGCGTCTTGAAAACCGCGATGAAGCCGGTGTTGGCGGCGTTCCTCTTGAAACTATCAAAGAAGAAGACGTTGAACTAGAAGAAGGCAGGGAACTCCCCCGCGATGTAGACGATCCCGCGCTGGTGAGCGATACGGAACTGCATCCCATCAGAGGAGGGATGCAGGATCACCCGCACGTAAATCGCTTGTAACATCCGTCTTCATCCGGTATACTTCCTTCATGTCTTTTGCACTAGAAGAGCTTTTCGTAGAAGCGCAAAAAGCAGCGCTCTCCGCCTATGCGCCGTATTCCCGATTCCGTGTCGGCGCGGCGCTTATCGGCGCAGATGGACGGATATTCACCGGCTGTAATGTGGAGAACCGGTCTTTCGGACTTACTATCTGCGCCGAACGCGGGGCCGTGATGTACGCCGTCTCCCAAGGGTGCCGTTCTTTCACGGCCCTTGCCGTAGCCGCGCTCGATTCCCTTGTTCCTATCCCGCCCTGCGGCGCGTGCCGTCAAGTTCTGAGCGAGTTCATGCCTCCGGATGCACGCGTCTATTTCGGCGGCTCGTCCTCCAAGCGGGTAGACACTACCATCGGCGTGCTTTACCCCTTTGATTCGCTCCATGATCTCGCTTTATAGGGGGTATGAAATGGAAGGCGCGGGCTGCCGCTGCCATAGAGCGTAATCCGGCCGCGCCGCCATCCCCCCGCGCACAAAAAAGTCCCCGCGGCCTTTCAAACAAGCGGGGAACGCGGCAAGGCCGCAGGCGCGCCTACTGCGGCACGATCCTGAAAATAATCCGGTTCCCCTCCGGCTCGCCGGTGAACCGGTAGGTCCTGCCCTCAAAGAGGTACCGGTGTTCAAAGGTACCGGAGCCTTCGGAGCCGGACGTATACTCGTGGGTGGTGGATTCGCCC
>JAITAN010000218.1 GCA_031284105.1 Treponema sp.
CCCTCATTGTAAGCGGACGATGCTTGCCCATACGGAGCAGGGTATTGAACGGCGGCGCCGATAGAGGTTGCCCAATCGAGGCGATCTTTTGCAATGGCAAGAGCGGCTGCGGCATCGGCTTGTTGTTTTTCGGCTGCGAGCCGCGCGGCTTCCGCGGCCGCAAGAGCGGCTGCCGCGGCTGCATCGGCATCGGCTTGTTGTTTTTCGGTCGCGAGCCGTGCGGCTTCCGCGGCCGCAAGAGCGGCTGCATCGGCATCGGCTTGCTGCTTTTCGGCTGCGAGCCGTGCGGCTTCCGCGGCGGCCGCAAGAGCGGCTGCCGCGGCATCGGCTTGCTGCTTTTCGGCTGCGAGCCGCGCGGTTTCCGCGGCCGCAAGAGCGGCGGCCGCGGCTTTGTCAAGCAGATCGAGCGCATCATTGGCTTTCTTTACGTTGGCGTTTACCACGTTCCAGTCTTTCGCGCTTTGGGCTTTGGTTGCATCGGTGTAGGCGGTCGATGCGGTTCGGTATGGATCCGCAAACTGTTTTTGGTTATCCGCACTTACGCCGTCAAGCCGCTTTTTTGCGGCCGCAAGGGCTGCTGCGGCCGCATCGGCCGCTTTCTTTTCCGCCGCATCATCGGTTGCTTTTGCTTTGGCTATTGCAAGCACCGTGTCGTTGATTTTTTTTGCATCTGCTGCAACAGTATCCCAATTCCGCGCTTTCTGGGCATTAAGAGCGTCCGCATACGCCGTGGTTGCGGTGTTGTACAGAGTCGCGTATTTCTTCTGCACATCGGGCGCCACGCCGTCCATCTGTTGCTTCGCTTTGGCAAGCGCATCATTTGCGGCGTTCATTTTTTGTTGCTGTGCGACATACGCATCGGAAAGACCGGCGCTTTTCTGGGCTTCGGCAGCCGCGGCTATCGCTCCGGCATAGTTACCCGCACCAAGAGCGCTCTGAGCATCGGTAAGGAGTTCATTCGCCTTTGTCAAGAATTCGTTGTCAGGGGCCGCTGGGAACGCTGCCTTTGACTTACTCCGGCTTGCGCCTACCGTTCTTTGAGCCGCCTGCAACGCATTTGCGGCGTTTTTCTGTTGCTCGCCCGCCTTTGCGGTAAGGGCGGTGAACATAGATTGAACGCTCACAAACGAATCTCCTGCGGTTTGATAGTTCTCCCCATCGTACTCGGTTGCAGCCTGATTGTACACTGCATCTGCGGCGTCAAAGTCGTCTTTCAAGGCAATATCGGCATGCATAGCGACCGCATCCGTCAGCGCTGCTTGCGCAAGTTGCTGCTGTTCGCCGGCATAGTTTTTCCAACCGTTCATGAGAACCTGCCGGTATTTGGCTGCCGCTTCATCCGCCGCGCTTTGCGCCGTATCCAAGTCGTTTGCCGTATATGCCGTTGTCGCGGCAGTCATGCTTTCGTCGGCCGAAGCGAGGGCATCGGGATCGAACCGGTCGAATTTATTTGCGGTAATCTCATCTTTAAGGGAAAGCGCCGCAGCTTCGGCTGCCAAAACGCCGTAGCGTTTTTCCACTTCAAAAGATGCGGTTTGATACCCGTAATAGTCTTTGTTTGCAAACAAAGTCAACGTGTTTTGATCCTGCTCATCCACGGCCGACAGGTCGAGCATAAGATGCGTTTCCACGCCCGCATCAACAGCATTTTGGCGCGCGGCTGCGATAAGGTTTTTGCGTGCTTCCAGATACTGAGGCGCGGCCTTATTAAAAGCGGCCATGTAGCCGTTGAAAGTGTCATCAAACTGGGGGATCGCCGCCTGATAATCGTTCATGGTAATGAGCGGTAAACTTTGGATAGTATTATAGAGCGTTTCCGCGGCATTCCACTCATCGGCGGCATAGGTAGCCCCGCCGAAGTCCATAGCTTGTTTACGTGCGGCTTCCGTTTTGTTTTTGGCATCATTAAACGCCTGTTGTGTGGCCTCATCAGGACCGCTCATACATGACAGAAGGGCGATCAGCAGTAATATGCAGGCCGAGAGAGTAACACTACCGGCTATTATCCGCATAATACCCCTCATACTACTTGTTTTCATTAGATTTCCTCCAAACTGTATAAAAAATGTTGCCTTTATTATACTCGAAATCTTTATATTAGTATAGTCAGTATAATAATCTTGACTCTCTTTTCTTTTTGTTATACATTAAAAAATGTATGCATAGTCGAAAGAAATTATCT
Organism: Treponema sp.; assembly: GCA_031284105.1. Taxonomy (GTDB): domain Bacteria; phylum Spirochaetota; class Spirochaetia; order Treponematales; family Breznakiellaceae; genus JAIRKH01. Next base: position 2,183 of record JAITAN010000218.1, read on the forward strand.
TTAACGCGGCATCCGGGCGTTATCTTCTGGTTGGTCTTTGTCGTTGGGATAAGCTTACTGCTGGTTCTCAATCGAAAAGAGATCCTCTCCAATCTGCACAGCGTGGGAGTCAATCTTCCACCCTCTCTCAAACAGCACGTTGTTTCTCTTCCGGCTGAAACAAATACGGATGTTCCGCCTGAATCGCCGCAGCCCATGTCGAACGACGCGCCTGAAAATCCGGCGCCGGACGTACCTGCGATTCCTATTGAACAGCTTTCTCCGAATGCGGTGCAGTCCCTTGCCGTTCCCGATACCGGCGAAACGCCCGTTGAATCATGGAATGAACAGGTAAGAACGCTTTATTTCCTTTCGATAGATCAAGACGGGAATCTTCATCGTGCAGCGGTGAAACGTATGCTCCCCGATACGGAGGCGCCTCTTACCGGAACTCTACAAGCGCTATTGGCGGGGTTATCCAAGAGCGAAGAAGAGCAGCGGCTCATCTCCCTTATTCCGGAAGGAACGAAACTGTTGTCGGTTACCATTCAGCAGGGAACCGCGTATATCAATTTTAACGAAGATTTTCTCTACAATACGCACGGTAAGGACGGCTATAGCGGACAGATCAAACAAGTGGTATGGACGGCGACCAACTTCTCCACGGTGAAAAGGGTTCAGATACTCATAGAAGGACGGAAAGAGAGTTATCTGGGTGAAAATATCTGGATAGGCAGCTTTCTTGAGCGGGAACAGTTTCCAAATTTCTAGCGCGTACGGCGTTGCGCGCCATTCTTCATGGATAAGGGAGACCGTGTGGGTAATGAAATGCAATAGTCTCCTTGGCGTATAGCTGAACTCTTCATTTGTCTGCCGTCCGCTGTCTTGAACCGATTGTCGTTTTGGACTGCCGGTGATATACTGCCATACATGATCGATCTCCATACCCATTCCACCGCATCAGACGGTAATTTAAGCCCCAGCCAACTCATAACCGAAGCTCACACTATAGGTTTATCCGCTATTGCTTTAACGGATCATGATACGATTAACGGCATTGATGAGGCGCGTTCCAAAGCTGAAGAGCTGGGAATACGCTTTATTCCGGGCATTGAAATTGCGATAGATTGGGAGCCGGGTGAATTTCACCTTTTAGGGCTTGGACTACAATTACCGAATACGGTGCTTTCTGAATCAATCGCAGGGCTTGCGTATACACGGGAAAAGCGCAACAGAGAAATCCTAATCCGTATGAACGAGCAGTTGGGTTTCCATGTTGATTATGAGGATGTTGTAAAGCTGGGGCATTCGATAGGGCGTCCGCATTTTGCGCGGCTCCTTATTCAACATAGAATTGTAAAAAATATAGAGCAGGCGTTCGACCGTTACTTAGGGAAGGGGCGTCCGTTCTATGTGCCGAAGAAAAACCTTGTCTTTCAGGATGCGGTAAACCTCATCAAAGCGGCCGGCGGCATTGCGGTATTGGCGCATCCCATGTCTCTGTATGTCGCATGGGGACGGCTTCCCCTTCTGATAGCGTCTTTGAAGGAACAAGGGCTTGACGGCATTGAGGCGTGGCATCCGACTATAAAGTCAGGCGACTGTAAGCGGCTCGAAGACTTGGGGCGCAAACTGGGACTTTTCATCACGGCGGGAAGCGATTTTCACGGTGAAGTCCGGCATGGCCGAGAACACGGCGCCAGGTTACTCGGCAGGACTACAGGCGGTAGAAAGATCGAGGACGGCATTCTGGAAGCGATTCCCCCCTTGTTGAAAGCGCCGAAGGAGCCGGACCACGTATAACATACGCAAAGAAAATCACGGCCGCTCCCCTTTGTCTATCGGGTTATCCTATATGCCTCATTCAAAAACGGAAGCAAATAGTCTGCATATCGAAGGACGTCGGCTGCTGCGGCTCATTGATACGCGGCGTTTTCCGCATTTGTCCTGTTCCGCCATTGGGACCGAAACGGGCGGGCGTCCGTTCTTTACCGATCATCATGCGGATTTCAATATTTCACATTCCATGAATATGGTCGCGGTCGGCTATGCTCCGTCAGGTCTCGTAACCCGTATCGGCTGCGATATTCAGTTTATGGATGAACGCAAAAATATAGAAGGGCTTGCGAAACGCGCTTTTTCTTCTGCGGAACGGGAATTCCTCG
>JAITAN010000024.1 GCA_031284105.1 Treponema sp.
CTTGTCGCGGAGCTTCCGCGGCAGGGTGCGGATGGAATAAGCAAAGAACGGCTTCTTGTTTATGTTTGAATCCGTATTGAAGGCGGTGCGTCTATGATAAAAGTCAAACGATTTTTCAATATGTCCACGGCTCAAGCCCGCAAGCCCACGGCTAAAGCCCGCGGCTACAGTCTGCAACTTTACGGCTACAGCCCGTAAGCTCACGGCTCAAGCCCGCAGGTTTACAACTCCAGCCCACAGGTTCTCAGTTACAGCCTACTAGTTCTCATCTACAGCCTACTGGTTGAACCTCCCCCGCTTGAAAGGACAGGAAAACTTTTTTATGGCGCGGTGATATTCGCGCCCTTCGTGTCGACGCCATTGTCAATGCGGCAAACCACAAACTTTTAGCGGGTATTTTCAGAGCCTAGCCGGGCCAGCTCCGAGCTTAGCCTGGTCGGCTCGCAAGCGCCGTTTCTTTACGTTGAGCGCGTTTCTTCAGGTTATTCGTCTGCGCTTTCCCGGCGTTTCCGACTCTTGTTTGGGTAGGCTGCCTTTAATTGCTCGTAGGCGGCGCGGGCTTCGGGGACGTTCCGGTTAGGCGTTGACGGCGGTTTCCGCCGCGGTGATGACGGGTTCCGGTATGGCTTGGTTGTGGCTGTTGGCTTGCACAAGGTCTCCTTTTAAGTCTGGTTGGCCTGTGCTATCGCCATTGAACATTTTAGCCAAGGGGGGCGGCGCGTGGGGATGGGTGAAAGGGTGCGTATATACCCGTAGTTATGTGCAATTTTTGGACAGAATTTTGGGGAATAATATAAAAAGGCATTGTCAAAAAAATTATTGCGGTATATTTGTATCCAAAGGAGTTGCTTATGGAAAAAGTTATTCCAATATTACCCTGTATAGATATAGAAAAACAATTAAATTTTTATAATAGCATTGGTTTTGAAACGGTACATATTTATTCAAAAAACTATCTTGTAATAAAATATACCGGACCTGTTTAATAACCGCCGGAACGTTTCACGCAGCCGCACACAATGAAGTAAAGAGTACGGGTGAGCATCCGCGTTTCAAGAAAGTTGGCGCATGGGCGGTTATCATCATCCTTTTACAATATATCTTGCCGAAAAGGATAAAGATTGTTATAGTATATGCAGGAGAGAACCATGTTAGAAGAACAAGTAAAAGCGGCGCTTAACGACGTTCGCCCTTCGTTGCAAGCTGACGGCGGGGATGTAGAATTTGTTTCCTTCAAAGAGGATGACGGGACCGTATCGGTCAAACTGACGGGAGCGTGCGGCGGATGCCCTATGGCGCAAATGACACTGAAAAGAGGCATTGAAGACTTCCTCCGCGAGAAAATTCCCCAGGTTAAAACCGTTGTCGGAGTATAAAGAACAACAAAGCGCCTCATAGAAACTTACGGGCTTTGGCCGCTTAAAACAGCCAAAGCCCGTACCACTTTATAAATCCTTTTTTAGTTTACTGCAATGCCTCCCGCAAAGTATCCACGTTGCGGGTCATCAAATCCAGATAGGTTACACCGACGTCAAAATCCCGTTTGCTTATGTTGTGGGCCGCGTGGAGCAGGCGTTTTTTCGCTCCGGTCTCCTCCGCGATGGCGTCCGCCATTTTTTCATTGGAAAGCTCTATGTGAAAGATAACCGGTATGTTTTCCGCCTTTACTTTGTCGATCAGGAAAGCGACTGTCGCCGCGCTCGGTTCCGTTTCGGTGGAGCATCCGGGAAAAGCGGCAAAGTAGGAAAGCCCGTAAGCGTCCGCAAAATAGCGGAAGGGGAAGCGGTCGCCGAATACGATGGTCTTCCGGTTTGCGTTACCCGCGACCCTTTGAAAAGCGGCGTCAAGGTCGTTCAGCTTTGCCGTATATGCAGCCGCATTCTGTCGGTAAGAGCCGGCGTTTGCCGCATCTTTTTCACACAGCGCATCCGTTATTACTCGAACCATACGTACAACGTTTTGAGGAGCGGTCCAAATATGCTCGTCATACTCAGGCTCAAGCTCGATATCCAGGGCTAGAAGCGGATCTTCTTCCTCTTCTTCCATGCCCTCGACAATTTCTTCTTCAACCACATCAACGGTATCCATAAGCCTGATGATTTTCATATTTTTGGTATACTTTGTATCTATGGAATCCAAAATCCTATCCACCCATACATCCGACTCGCCGCCGATATACATAAAAATATCGCTGTTTTGAATGGCGGTAATATCGCGGGGAGTCGGCTCAAATGAGTGGCTTTCCGCGCCGGGCGGCAGCAGCATCTTGAGATTCACTGTGTCGCCGGCAATAGCGCGGGTAAAATCATACGGCGGAAAAATAGTCGCCGTTACCGTAATTTTGCCATTTGCGCGTTTGGCATCCTTATTTCCGGTTGCAAACGCGAATGAACAAATACATATGAACAATGCAGCGAGTATATATACTCGTTTCATAAAAAACCTCCTAATACTATAGAAAAATAAAAAATAGAGAACGTGTGTTTATTTGGGACCAGATAGGCAGGATAAGAAATCATGTATTAAGCCGGACTTTTAAGGCGATGGGCGTCATCGCCGCGTGATCCGGCAAAGAGTGTTTTTTTATTTGTTTTTTAGCATAGGTGATAAAACCGGCGATACAGGCCGCAATACCGATACGCCCCAGACTCTCAAGGATGAGTTGGGCGCGCTCTATTTCATTGCAAACTGAACAACTGCCGTGAGTGCCGTGGCGGTCATGTTCATGGTGAAGAGAGGCGAATATAAAAGATTCCGCAAAGAACGCGGTAAAAGTGAAATACGCCATTAAAATAATGAGAAACAGAGGTTTCTTCAGTATATTTTTCACAACGCATACTATACCAAAAAGAAGAAATGTAGACAAGAGGGGTGGTGTTGTCCTGTATAACCGGCGCGGTTGTGATAAAAGTTGGAATTCCCCGGTAAAAGGGCGGTCGATTAAGCCGCTTTAAGATTTGGTTAATGCTATGGGGAATACGCATCCGAGCGCCGAATGGCCGCGGCGCTTAAGGAACACGACGAATGCCGGTAAACTGTGGGCGGAGCGGGGCGTGGGAATGGGGCGTTCCCAGCCGCGCCGGGGAGACCGTAGCCCGAACCGCCTGCCCGCGGCGGGCATATACAGACCGGTTATGCGCCGCTCTGCTTTTTTCTATGTTCATTCTATACTATAAACGAATGGTACAATGAGCATGATTAAGAGGATGTTTGCCATTATTTCGTGCAGTTTATATATATTCTTTTTCATTGGATATATTGTAATGAAAATCCCCGCCCGCGCCCTTTGCCGCCGAATCCCCTGTAACAAAGCCCGCCTGCGGGGGGCGTAGCCATGGCCCGGCCGTTGCAGAG
>JAITAN010000129.1 GCA_031284105.1 Treponema sp.
CGTCATCGGCGATCTCTTCATCTATCCCCTACGCGAGCGGCTCTCGTCTCCGTACGGCCGGCAGGCCGACCCCATCAGCGGGGACCGCCGGGTTTTACGCGGCGATTGCCCTCGCCGCCCAGGGAACGCCTGTCAATGCCGCCATGGACGGGCGGGTTACCTCCGTTGGGTTCAACGCCACCACCTACGGCAACTATATCATCATCACGCATTCGGGCGGCTACCAGATTATTTAAGGGCGTAGCCCTTTTGGGGTTTAATACCCCGCCCCTTGGGGCGCTTCTTACTGGGGTGCGGGGGATTTGTTCCCCCGCATACACAAAGCCTTCAAGAAGAAATCTTCGATACCGCAGGGCTTGCCCTGCGGTTGTTGATTTTTATATGCTTCTTTAACGTGTTATCAAGTGAATACCCTGTCCATACAACCGTTCAAGCAGTTCCTGATAAGTATATCCCCGATCTCCAAAGAGTTTTTCCCTTCGTTCACGACATAAATTCAATGACATCTCTGCTTGCCGGGAGTAAGGCACAAGGAGCATAGTTCCCTCCGGGCATTGATAACCGGATGTAAGCGGAACCCATAAAACCACGTTGTAACCGACCGTGATGGGAAGATACGGGCGAAGATGAGAGTGGAAGCGCCTTTGATACTACTCTTTGAAACAACGGTAGCCGCCGGTATGGAACAGCAAGATGATGGTCATCACCTCGCTTAAAGACAGACGGCTTACCGGAAACCGGCGGGTCTTTTTGTTCCCCGTCAGACAAATGGTTTTGTAATAGCCTTCAAAGGATACAAAAGTCATTGACATGGCACTAATTTCCTGTTATAGAGTCTTCGTCCATAAGGATCCGTCCCGTTTCTCGTATAGAGATGAATATTTGGTCTAGTATACCAACTTCGGGTAGCGGTCCCTTTATTCTGTCGAACTCATGTTATTTAACATCGAATTTCTTCTTTATCGAGTAAAGAGCGCTGTCTACGGTCCCTTTGGGAATACACAGTATTTCCGCTACCTGACGGTTGCTCGCGTCAAGCCGCAAACCTGCCAGACGTTTCTTCATATTTGCAAGACGTTTCCTCCCGCGTTCCAGAAACCCTTTGGTTTTTTCGTAATTGAGAGAATTTTCATCCAGCAGTTGCAGTCGTTTCTCAAAAACGATACACCGGTAGTACTGGCTATGGATTCCCATTTTCAGCTTACGTATGCCCTCATCATGTAATTCCCGTTCTTTCTTGAGTTTATCGATCATTGACCTCAGTTTATCTACCTTTATACCTACAACAGGCGCTACGCGTTCCAAAAAATCTTCCGATACAAAGGAATATGACTTCAACAATAGAATCATAATTTCATTTGTGTTAACTTTTTTTCCGGTTTTATTCTTGAACGGCTGCATTTCTTCCGTTAAAGGATATTCTTCCTCTTCCTCACAGGTTCGTATGTCTTCGGTCCGCGTCTCCCAGCAAACCTGCTCGGTCATAGAATGTTGTATTTCACTGCAAAAGTAGTCATGTGCGGACCAGAAAAGCAGTGAGGCAAGATATGCTTCAAAAGAAGAACCGGTATCTTTGTACGCGTCAATTGCCGCGCTCAACTTGGGATACAGCCAGCATAGATAATCAATGCAACGGTTTTTTTCCCATTTCATTAAATAAAAACGGTGCGGATTTTTAAGTATAAATCGGAAAATAAATTCTTCCATATCTTTCTTTTTCAGTGTTCCATCTTTATATAGATGTATATAAAGACTCAAATTCTCCATTACATTCGCCTCCTTAATACAGTCTATATAATAGAAAGCGATTAAATCCAATTTTACTTTATTTGTAATTATTTTTTGTTATATGTGTCATATTCTCCACTCTATATATACGGTAACATGAATTGCTATTTTGGAACGTGGGTATATGAGACGCTGTTTCATTTTCGATAATCCATGGTATACTCTATCCGTAGTCTATGAAAACATCAGATTTTACCTTTGATCTCCCTGAACGCCTCATAGCCCAGTGCCCCAGCGCGGAACGCGGTACAAGCCGCCTTATGACGCTTAACCGTACTTCACATGCAAGACGGCTCCTCCATGTTGCGGATTTACCGGACATTCTTGATGCCGGCGCCCTCCTTGTTTTCAACAATTCCCGGGTACGTCCGGCACGGCTTTCGGGAACCTCGCTGAATACCGGCGCGAATGTGGAATTTCTCCTACTCAAGCGTCTGGATGAACGGACATGGCGAGTTATGGCGTTACGGGCAAAACGGAGGCGGATAGGAAGCCGGTACCTTTTCGCCGAAGGCGCGCACGCGGAAATCACCGGAACAGAGGGGGAATACCGCGATCTTTGCTTTGACACGCCCATTGACGATACATGGCTCGACCGGTACGGGCATATACCCCTTCCGCCATACATCAAGCGTCCCGATACGCCGGAAGACCGTGAACGGTACCAGACCGTGTACGCAAAGCGCGTAGGTTCCACGGCCGCGCCGACAGCCGGACTGCACTTTACAGAGACGCTGCTTTCACGGCTCAATGATAAGGGGATCGAAACGGCGTTTGTTACGCTTCATGTGGGATTGGGAACCTTTCTTCCGGTGAGGGAGAAAAATATTGAGGATCACATAATGCACGAGGAGTTTTTCAGCATAGATGAAGAAACGGCTTTGTCGGTTGAAAGAGCCAAAGCCGAAGGGAGACGCATCATTGCCGTTGGAACGACCAGCGCCCGCACTCTTGAATCTGCATGGAAAGATGGACGCCTTGCACGGGGAGACGGCTCGACATCAATTTTTATATATCCGGGTTATGAATTCAAGGTACTAGGGGGACTTTTTACCAATTTTCATACGCCGGAATCGTCATTGCTCATGCTGGTTTCGGCGTTTGCAGGTAGAGACTTCATCATGGAGAGTTACCGGGAGGCAATTCAACATGAATTCCGCTTCTTCAGCTACGGAGACGCCATGCTTATCCTGTAGGGGTCCGCCATAGCTGTATTCCGTGTTTCCAACAACGTCATCCTCCTCGATATAAAAGCCGTTCCCGGCGCATCAAAGACGGAGATAGCGGATATGCGGGAAAACCGCCTGCGCATAAAAATAGCGGCCGCGCCGGAAAACGGCAAAGCCAACGCGGAGCTGTGCGCCTTTCTTGCGAAATTGCTCTCCTGCGCCAAAAAAGACGTTGTATTAAAAACCGGTGAAAAATCCCGCCTCAAAACGGTTATGCTGCCGCTTGGGGTAAAGCAAAAACTGGAAGCGCTGGCGGGAACCGGTTCTTAAACGCGGCATTTACAGAGAAAATGCCCAACCGCTTATCTTGCAATAGAACAACCCGCTGCGTACACGCGCGGGCGTATTCATGCCGCGCAAAGCGATGCAAACTACAGGCTAGATAGATACAAGCCGTACCCATGCGGTCAAGCTTGTCATGGCGGGACGCATTTCCCTGCTATCCATCAATAGATTAACCGCATACCAGAGCCTTCCGATGCTTTCCGGCGCCAACCGCCCATCCTCCCACAGTTGGTGCGTGCACCTTTGCCGCTTGTGCGAGGACGGCGCAAGTACGCCGTCTTTGGTTCTATACGTTCTTTATTTT
>JAITAN010000251.1 GCA_031284105.1 Treponema sp.
AAAAAAATAGGCACGGCGTTTTCAAACGGGGGGTTTGGGAACGCCTTTTTTATGATTATTGGAATGAATGATTCATGGCGCGGCGCGGCGCGGCAATGAATTAGTTTATTTTTACCAGCTCAAGTTCAAACACAAGGAAGGAATTTGCCGGAATCGCGCCGCCTCCTACGTCTTTGTCCCCATAGGCAAGCTCCGGCGGCAAAACGACAAGGCGTCTTTCGCGGACTTTCATGTCCAGTACCGCTTCGTCAAAGCCCTGAATCATACGGCCTAGTCCCGCTTGAAATTCAATGGGGCCGCCGTGGACATCGGATGCATCTATGACCTCGCCCGAAAGAAGCGACAGCTTATATACTACCGATACGGCGCTGCCTTTAACCGGCTTTGCGCCCGCGCCTTCTTTCTGGATAACGTAGTAGCCGCCTGAAGGGGTCAGGCGGGCGGCCGGGTATTTTTTCTGTATCAGTGCGATGTCCGCATCTCTCTTTCCCTTGATTTTTGACTCCGCCCTTTGTTTGGCGGTTCGCTGAAGCGCGTCAAACGCGTCCTGATCGGCTTTGAAAGCGACGGCGTCCGGTCCGTTTCGGATAATGGTTACGCTTGTAATGCGCTCCCCTTGCCTAATACTATTGACTACCGTCTGCCCTTGCATCACGCGTCCAAAGATAGTGTGTTTGTTATTGAGCCACGGAGTTTTCGTAATCGTGATGAAAAACTGGCTGCCGTTGGTATTCGCGCCCGCGTTTGCCATGGCGAGCACGCCGGGGACGTCAAAGGTGAGGCTTGGATCGAATTCATCGGCAAACTGATACCCGGGGCCGCCCCGTCCGGTACCAAGCGGATCGCCGCCCTGTATCATGAAATCGTCCTTATCGCCGTTAGCGCGGGAAATAACGCGGTGAAACGTCAATCCATTGTAAAAAGGTTTGGCGCCGGCTTTTGCCATCTTCCCCTCGGCAAGCGCGACAAAGTTACAAACCGTAAGCGGCGCTTTTTGGTATTCCAGACGAACTACTATATCGCCCCGCGTCGTAGTAATTCTCGCAAAAAGCCCGTTTCCTAAAGCGGCGTCATTCGGCGCGGCAGCCGTTTTTTCTACCGCTAAACATAACGCTCCCAACAGTACCATTGTATATAGTTTCATGGCTTGACTATATATGAAATTTATCTTTATTGCAAGCGTATAGCTTGTTTTGACGGAGGCGTTACCCGCGGCCGTGTACGCCCGCCCCTTTCCTTTTCCTCTAAAATGTACTATACTTAAATACATTATGTCAGAATATTCAGCGGAAAATATACAAGTTTTGAAAGGGCTTGAAGCGGTCAGGCAAAGACCCGGCATGTACATTGGGACGACGGGCATAGACGGGCTTCATCACCTTGTGTTTGAAGTAGTGGACAATTCCATCGATGAGGCCATGCAGGGGCATTGCGACAGCATTCTCGTGGTACTGGAAAAGAACGATATCGTTAGGGTAGAGGATAACGGGCGCGGTATTCCTATCGACATGCACGCGGGCGAAAATGTAAGCGCCCTTGAACTCGTGATGACCCGCCTCCATGCGGGCGGTAAATTCGACAAAAAATCCTACAAGGTTTCGGGAGGGCTGCACGGCGTGGGCGTGTCCGTGGTGAACGCGCTCTCGGCATGGTGCGAAGCCTTTATCTATAAAGACGATAAAATCTATACCCAGCGGTACAAGATCGGCATACCGGAAACGCCCACTCACGAATGCAGCGAATCTTCCTTTACGTGGATGCCGGGACCCGCGGCCAAAGGCGGTACGGTTATCCGGTGGAAAGCGGACGTTTCTATTTTCAAGGAAACTACGGCGCACAACTTTGATGCGCTTTCCAACCGCCTGAGGGAACTCGCGTTTCTCAACAAAGGGCTCACGATCACCATACGGGATGAACGGCTTTCGGCGCCTAAGGTTCACGAGTTTAAGTTTGACGGCGGCGTAAACAGTTTCGTGCGGTACTTAAACGAGAGCAAGAGCGTCCTGTATAAAGAACCGATCTTTCTAACCGGTACCCGTGATGATATTGAAGCGGAAATTGCCATTCAACACAACGATGGGTTTAATGAGATCATGTACTCGTTTGTAAATGACATCAACACCCACGAAGGCGGCACCCATCTTATGGGCTTCAAGTCCGCGCTTACCCATATCCTGAACGAATTTCTAAAGAAATCAAAACTGGCTAAAAAATTCGAGGAGAGTTTTTCCGGCGAAGATGTGCGCGAAGGGCTGACCGCGGTCTTGTCCATCAAGGTACCGAACCCTCAGTTTGAAGGGCAGACAAAAGGAAAACTCGGCAATTCCGAGGTGCGCGGTATTATTGAGGCGCTGGTGAATGAACAACTGGAACTTTTCTTTGATCAGCATCCGGAGGTCATCGCCGCCATCCTTGAAAAGTCCGTACTGGCGGCAAAAGCCCGCATTGCGGCGCGGCAGGCGCGGGACGCCACGCGGCGGAAAAACGCCATGGACAGCGCCGGACTACCCGGAAAACTCGCGGACTGTTCCGAAAAAGATCCGGCGCTCTGCGAATTGTTCATCGTAGAAGGAGACTCTGCCGGCGGCTCCGCGAAAATGGGACGCGACCGCCGGTATCAGGCGATTCTTTCGCTCTGGGGTAAGATGCTCAACGTTGAGAAAACCCATATCGAAAAAGTTATCACCAACGAGAAATTACAGCCGATTATCGCCAGTATCGGGGCGGGCGCCGGCGCGGAGTTCAATATTGAAAAGATCCGCTACCACAAGATAGTGATCATGGCGGATGCCGACGTCGACGGCTCGCATATCCGCACCCTCCTTCTCACCTTCTTTTTCCGTTACATGACGCCCATCTTGGAACACGGGCATGTGTACCTCGCCATGCCGCCTCTATACAAGCTGAGCTACGAAAAGAAAAACTTTTACGCCTACGATGACGCGGAAAAAGATCGGGTGCTCGCCGAATCCGGACGGGAACCCGATAAGGTCGCCATACAGCGGTACAAAGGGTTGGGTGAAATGAACCCCGATCAGTTATGGGAAACGACCATGGATCCCGACAGGCGAAATATGGTACAAATTCACATGGAGGACGCCATAGAGGCGGACCGGATTTTCTCCATGCTGATGGGGGAAAACGTCGGGCCGCGTCGGGAATTTATCGAAGAAAATGCGCTCTTAGTATCAAATTTAGATATATGAGTGGAAATAGACGCGGTTTTGCGCTATACTAAAATACCATGCGGATACGAACAGATAGAATTTTCGGTATTTTTTTAATCTCTTTGCCTTTTTTTCTCTTCTTTCTCTTTTCTCTCAATGGGTGCGGTGAAACTTCTTTAGATACTATACTGTATCTGCCGTTTAACCCATACAAGATGAGCGTATTTCTTGATGAGAAACAACAGCCCATAGATAATATCGCCATTATCAACAGCGGAGACACGATTCGCCCTTATTTTCTTAATTCACGTTCAGAGAGAGATTCCGACGTAACGGGTTTTCAGGTATTCCTGCAGACGGCGGATCGCGCAATACGGAAGGAAAGGCTTGTGTATACGTTTACCCGTCCGGCAAGCCCGATGACTGAAGACGCGGCCGCTGCGGCAACAGAAATTACCGGCCCATATTGGACGGAAAACATACCTGTTTTTGTCCCCGTGCGGAGCGTGGAACTGCCCGCATTTATCCTACCGGAGACGCTCGGCGCGGGTCAATACTCCATGTTATTTCAGGTTGTGGGCAAGGACGGCGTCGTGCTTTCGTCTACCGAGAAGCCGTTTCACTTTTTAGCCGATGCGCATTTTGTCGTTAAAGACCCGCAGGTATATCTCCCCGGAGAGCCGGATATGCACATTGCAACCGCCGATACTCACATTCTGCTTACGGTCCCGGTTGTCTGGGATGAGCGGCTCGATCCGTATATCGTGTGGTATGAAGGGAGTAAAGAGTTCGGCGCGGGAAAGGTTTCGGAAGGGGCGAACCGAATAGTATGGACTGTCCCGAAACTTACCGGTTTCAAAAATATCAGCGCGGAGGTGTTTCCCTTTCAGCCTTTTGAAGGCTCCCGAAAAGCCAGCGGTATAACCGGAACAATTTCAATTCCTATAATGGTAAAAAAGGCGGAGAGCGGATATTTTGACGCAGCGCCGGATGAAAGCGTCCATTAGTACGCGCATCAGAGCGATCTTTTGGACAAGAGATGCCGGATAGCGTTACAGAGCGAGCGCAGCCGCTCAAGAGGAAAAAAGGTATGGGGATAATCAACGGTGGAAATTGTTTCAAAGATAAGAGCCCGCGAAAAAGGCGGCGGCGATTCCGGCTTTTTTAAAATCCGCCACGCGGTTTTCCAAAGAGATGCGGATCATTTTATAAAGAGATGCGGTTCATGCTCCAAAGAGATGCGCATCTCTTTGAAGAGAGATGCGGTTCATTTTACCGGCGCCTCCGCCTGCGTATACGTAGCGGGGAACGCGGCGGTGAAAAGCGATATCGGGATATGTAACGGATTACGCGCGGGATCCCGACGGATATGGGAACATATATGAAAACAGACGGCGAGAATTATTCACTACGGAACGAACATCGTAGATAATGCGGCGTGTACAAGATACCCCTTCAGGGCGGGGAGGTTTATTATTAAACCATTCATCGTGCTACCCCTACACAAATTCCAATATTTTTGTTGCTATTCAAAAATTCAAAATTCAGAAATTTTAAGCGGATAGCGCTCATACCGCCGTCTATAGGCGCTCAAGCCATGCGTCCGCGGCTAATTGAGCGGCGTTATCCGCCAATACAAACGGATCGCCAAAGCCGCGTGTTTTTTTGCCCGCCGCAATCAGAAGGCTTGCCGCGCTGCACGCGCACGTATAGGCGTCAAATGCGGCCGCGCCCGCGGCCGCGTCTTTTTGCATACGCCCCGCGATACCGGCGCATAAGCCGGCAAGGAGGTCTCCTGAACCGCCTGAACCGAGCACGGGCGTCATGCCGTCGATGACTCCAAGCCTGCCGTCTTCAGCCGCAATAAACATGACATGGCTCTTGAAGAGAATAACCGCATGTGCCTCCCGCGCGGTCTTTTTGAGAATGGGTATCGGATCCGCGAGGATTTCATCTTTTGGAACGCCTGAAAAAGCGGAGAATTCTCCCGCGTGGGGCGTTAGAATGGTTTTACCGTTAAAATGCGCGTTTATATTCTTTGCAAGGCGGATGGCGTCCGCGTCTAATACAAGCGGGATATCCTGCTGTTCAAGCGCCTTTTGCAGCGCCGGCAGCCGTTTGGAGTCCCTGCCCCAGCCCGGACCCAAGAGCAGCGCGTCCGGAGGAAAACGGCTGCCGGCGGAAGAAAGAGCCGGCGCGACCATAACGCCCTTTGATGAAGATGCCACAACTTGGTAAATGTCCTCGTCAACCAGCAAGCGGACGAGACCCGCGCCTGAAGCCTCCGCTCCCCGCGCCGCAATGCGGGCCGCGCCGGTTGCGCCTATTGAGCCCGCGTGTATTTCGATAACACCTCGGCTGTATTTGTAGGCGTCCGGCCGTATCGCCGGAATTTTCCGGCGCTCCGTCCTCCAATCGAGCAGCTCCGCCTCCGCATAAGAACCGATGAGCGCCTGTGGAAAAATACCCTCAACGCGTATGATCCTGCCTGCAAAAGGACGGGACGCGGGCCTGTAAAGGCACAGTTTCAGCGGTTCTATGGCAAGCGTAGCGTCCGCTCTGACGATGGGCATTTCTTTACGCCAGCCGTCAAAATTACCCGAAGGCATATCAATGGAAACTTTTTTTACATGCTTCGCTTCATTGATGATGTTTACCATTTCGGCGGCCTGTTTTCTCATCGGTCCCTCTAAACCGGTACCGGTGATTCCGTCAAGGATAATATCGAACTTTTCTATTTTTTCTATTTTTTCTCTTTTTTCCGCATATTCAGAAAAGGGTGCGGCGCCGTCCCATACCAGAAAAGGAATATTCATTTTAGCAAGGAATAAGAGCGCTTGTGCGTGAGGCGTTTGCGGATTTGAAATGTCCGGGGCTTTGTTGAGGATCAGCAGGACATCGTCTGCCTTGCCGCGCATGATAAGCGACTTTGCCATCACCATACCGTCCGCGCCGTTGTTTCCTGAACCGGCAAAGACGGCGATTTTTGGTCTTTTCAAAAACAATGCCGGAAAGTTGCGGACAAGGCGGGAGGCGGCCGTACGGCCTGCGGCTTCGACAAGCGCGAAAGGATTCAAGCCCCACGACATGGATGCTTCTTTATCAAGTTGAGCGGCCGCTTCAGCGGAAACCAATTTTTTGCTTTTTTGTTCTATTTGCTTCACATAACGTCCTCGAAAAATTTATCCGTTCTCCACCAGACCAATTTGACATCCCAGTCGCTTACCAACATTGCGGATAAAATACCTTCTTGCGATAAATCAAAGGCGTTGAACTGTAATTCGTCCATATCCACTCTGATACTGCCCTGATGCTGAACCCCGTTTGATTCCCGTGTATCCAGAATTAAAAGCGCGTAACCGGTTTCCTCAGGAAAATATAAAAACATCCGTTCATTTTTTACGATTCCCAAAAGCGTATAGGGAATCCTTACGGTAATTTTGTGATTGTTTTCTATATATACGGACTCGTACAGCGGCGTTTCAATATTTTTTTCATAGATTCCATCTTCAGCACGCATCACCCAAATAACGGAGCTATCGCTTTCACTTCCTGTACGCGTATTGGTAGATTCGTCAAACGTATCGCGGTAATAGTCCACTTTTATGTACAGTTTTCTGGCATCGGGGGCTGCGATTATGCTGTCCAAGGATGCGAAAACCGCATCCCTGCGGTCCGCGGGAATGGGAATAGAGCTATTTTTTATCTTTATTAGATACAATAGAACGCCGTCCGTATCAAACCAATAAATATTCCAGCCTGTGGGAAGCCTGCACACAATGGCTAGATCATCGTTCACAGAGGTATACAAGCCTTCTATCCGCGGGAACGGAGTACCGCCTATGCCTTCCTGCCCAAAATATTCAAGAAATCTGCCGTCAGCGTCAAAATGAAGCACCACGCCGTCCAACAGCGCCTTGCTCTCCGGATCAACACCATGCCGCTCATCGGGGAGGCTGTCTTCAACGTAAATATGTTTCTGCGTATCAACCGCGATTCTTCCCGGCGTTTGAAAAGGATAGGTAAAAGCCCAACGGATTACGGTCTCGCCTTGCTGTTTCGGCTTGAGAGTCAACGGCTGAGGATTTGTCTCATCGTTGTAGATCATGGAAAGTATATCGCCGTAGGAATTAAACCGTGTTACCTTTTGCCCGCCGCTATCGGAGATATAGAAAATACCATCGCGCATACAAAGCCCGTTTCTGCGTATGCCTTTGTCCCCGTCTTGGTTGTAGAAGGCAATCTGATCTTCAAGCCGCCCAATTTGCAGCGTAAAAAGATTTTCTCTTGTAATGGCTTCAGACTGCTTTTCAGCGCACGCGCTTAATAAAAGCGTACACAAGCCGCTAAAAAAAATAAAACGGATTATTATATAATAAATAATTTGTTTCATATAATTTACATAAAATAACAATAACGCACTTGGATGCGTCCGTGAAAAACCGCTGATTGGTATACATAACTTATTATACTATAATGATTTTCTTCAAAGATTACAAACATTACTAAACTAGAATTTCCTTATTAATAAAAGAATAACCATAGCATGCCATCGCTATATTTAAGCCATACTGTAAGGTAGGGCTACGCCCCCCCCCCCCCCCATTGCTTCATAGACAGCATTGTACTTTTTTCCCATTGCTTCAACCGAGTATTCCTTCTCTACAATCTCTCTGCTTTTCCTTCCCATAGCGATAATTTTTTCTCGATTTTCAAACATCTGCGACAATAACAGTACCGCTTCTTTTACATCGTTGTATACAAAACCGTTTTCTCCGGCTATCACGAGATCCCGGTTACCGTATACATTACTTACGAGTAAGACGCAGCCGGAAGTCATTGCCTCAAGTACTCCAAAAGGTAATCCCTCCCATTTGGAAGTACTAAGGTAGATCAAACACCGGTCAAGATAGCCGTTAACTGTGTCTTTATCCACCCAACCCGTTACCGTAATATTGGGTGATACAAGTTTGGAGCGGAGAGAACCGCCTCCTATCCAGTAAAAATGCACATTGGGGAAGGCTTCCGCTATTTTATTGAACAATTCCGGATTCTTTTGAACACTTGCAATACCCATAAACATAACAAGTATTTCTTCTTCAGGATTTTGCAACGTACGAAATTTTTCTTCCACGGATCGAGTAGTGGGAACTCCATTAGGTACACAGATTATTTTATCCGCCATGCCTTTATACAATTCTACCTCTGAACGTCCGCAGGCGACTATAACTCCGCCGAATTTTCCACCCAGTTTTTCAAGTAACCGGTAAAAATATTTGTGAAAAAAACCAATATCCGTACGGATAAAAGATGCCCCATGCGGTGTGTAAATCACCTTTTTTATACCCAGTATTTTGCAGGCCAGCCTCCCTAAAAAGCCGGCTTTTGACGAGTGCAAATGGATAATGGCATCGGTATCTTTATAAGGGGTAAGTATTTTAATAAGCGATCCCAATGCACGGTAGTCGTGTCTCAAATTTATTTCTCTATGAGCGTCCGTCCACGCTATAAAGGCAACTTCCGGCGGGAATCTTTTTTTAACGTTTTCAATATCGTCAACCCACAAGCGGGAACCGTGTACTATAATGTGCCTTATAGCTGGTAACTGCTGCGCTATATTTATAACGGCGGTTACAACGCCGGAAGCGAACGGTTCAAGGACATGAACAATAGTCATCATCTCGTTTATTCACTCTTTATCCGCTACTATCTTTTCAAGCGCAATATGTGCAAGTATTTTATATTCCCCAGGAAGCAGTTCCTCATCCGGCTCATCATAACGAGCGAGCAGGGCATTTAATTTTTGCCGTGCAATATCATATTTCTTCTGCTTGTAATAAATAAACGCAATCTCATATTCCGCGCCGCACACACTGTCTATCTGTGTTGGAAATCTATCTATTACGGCTTGATAGTACTGGAGCGCCTGATCGTATTTGTTTTTATCCGAAGCTTCTTGCCCCAACTGGATGAGTTTATCGGCCGTTACTTCCTGAGGTACATCGACAGGTCCGGACGCACAAGAGAAAAATAGAAAAAGCAAAAAGATACTAATGAAACTTCTCATCATATTTATGATGGTACAGCATATTAAATAAAATGTCAATGCTCGCCCAATTTTTCCCCCATCGCAAACCGCGCGGCGCGGGATTTGGAAAACCAGTCTTTGCCTGTTGACATACTCTTTTCTCCTTTCCTTATAAATATATATATAAACAGGGCGGTTTGCTCCGGTCATGACGGATGGGTTCCCCTTTGGCTTGACGGGGTTCCCCTTTAACTCGGCGGGGTTCCCCTTTGGCTTGGCGGGCTGCCCCTTTGGGACGGCGGGCTGCCCCTTTGACGTGGCGGGCTGCCCCTTTAACTCGGCGGGCTGCCCCTTTAACTCGGCGGGCTGCCCCTTCGACGTGGCGGGGTTCCCCTTTAACGCGGCGGGGTTCCCCTTCGACGTGGCGGGCTGCCCCTTTGAGATGGCGGGCTGCCCCTTTGACGTAACGGGCTGCCCCTTTGGCTTGGCGGGCTTCCCCTTTGAGAGGGCGGGGTTCCCCTGTGGGAAGGCGGGGTTCCCCTTTGTCTTGGCGGGCTGCCCCTTTGGTATGGCTGGCTGCCCCTTTGACTCCTCGGGCTTCCCCTTTGGGTTGGCGGGTTTCCCCTTTGAGACGGCGGGGTTCCCCTCTGGCTTGGCGGGCTGCCCCTTTGACGTAACGGGCTGCCCCTTTGGCTTGGCGGGGTTCCCCTTTAACTTGGCGGGGTTCCCCTTTGGCTTGGCGGGGTTCCCCTTTGGGACGGCGGGCTGCCCCTTTGGGACGGCGGGGTTCCCCTTTGGCTTGGCGGGGTTCCCCTTTGGGACGGCGGGGTTCCCCTTTGGCTTGGCGGGCTGCCCCTTTGGTGTGGCGGGGTTCCCCTTTAAGACGGCGGGCTGCCCCTTTGACGTGGCGGGGTTCCCCTTTGAGACGGCGGGGTTCCCCCTCGACGTGGCGGGGTTCCCCTTTGAGACGGCGGGCTGCCCCGTTAACTTGGCGGGGTTCCCCTTTGGGACGGCGGGCTGCCCCTTTGACGTGGCGGGGTTCCCCTTTAACTCGGCGGGGTTCCCCTTTGGTGTGGCGGGGTTCCCCTTTGAGACGGCGGGCTGCCCCGTTAACGTGGCGGGGTTCCCCTTTGACGTAACGGGCTGCCCCTTTGAGATGGCGGGCTGCCCCTTTGAGGCGGCAGGCTGCCCCTTTAACTTGGCGGGGTTCCCCTTCGACGTGGCGGGCTGCCCCTTTGAGACGGCGGGGTTCCCCTTTGACGTGGCGGGCTGCCCCTTTAACTCGGCGGGGTTCCCCTTTGACGTGGCGGGGTTCCCCTTTACGGGGTTTCTACCTCAAAATGAGAAAAACGGAGAAACGTTTTGTTTGCCTCTATAAAAAAATGAGAAAACCAGCCTTCGGTTTGTCCCCACAAAAAAGCGGGAATTATGGACGCGTCCGGACCGCGCATACAACAGGCCGTTTTCAGGTATACTTCCGGGTATAATTGCGAAAAAAAATAGGCACGGCGTTTTCAAACGGGGGGTTTGGGAACGCCTTTTTTATGATTATTGGAATGAATGATTCATGGCGCGGCGCGGCGCGGCAATGAATTAGTTTATTTTTACCAGC
>JAITAN010000006.1 GCA_031284105.1 Treponema sp.
GAGCCTGTCAATATATTTTCAATCAACCTTAATCAATCACGAATATAGCGTGGAATTATTCGGGTACTCCGGTTTATGTATCGGAAGCGAACGCCGCGCCGCTTATTTATGAGCGGATCAAACCGGATGGCTTCGGCGGATCGCTCTTTGGCGGGACTGGCGGCTTTAGAAACGATGCGGATACCGCCTAAAAGAGATGCCGATCTCTTTATAAAAAGATACGGATCATTTTATAAAAAGATGCGGATCATGTTCAAAAGAGATGCTGATCTCTTTAGAAAGAGGTGCTGATCGTTTTATAAAAAGATACGGATCATGTTCCAAAAAAGATGCTGATCTCTTTATAAAGGGAGCCTATCAATATATTTTCAATCAACCTTAATCAATCCCGAATATAGCGTGGACTTATTCGGGTACTCCGGTGTATGTATCTGACGCGAATGCCGCTCCGCTTATGTATGATCGGATCAAACCGGAGGGCTTCGGCGGATCGCTCTTGGGCGGGACGGGCGGCTTTAGAAGCGATGCGGATCGTTTTCAAAAAAGATACGGATCATTTTATAAAATGGAGCGCATCTCTTTTGAACACCGCTTGACAAAAAGACGGACGCGGCGTAGCGTATTAATACTTCATGGGCGGGAAGGCGGCGTTACTTCACGAGCGTTTTCCAGCTATGAAACCGGTTGTATTATCCGGTTTTCAGGCTAAAAACCTGCAAAAGGGGCATGTTTGAAACAAGACTTGAACACGGCGGCATATATCGCCTGCACTACCGCACGTCAACGCTGCGCTGCGCGGCGGCCGGCGGTGAAACAATTTTTTTCGCGTTCTATGCGCGCGTATGGAGCCGCGGCAGCGCTTTTTTCGATATGTACTGCGGCGGTCTTTGCAAGACCCGCGCCTGACATGGAGGAGCCTGTGCATAATACGGTTGAACAATCTATCGGCATACCGGCGTTTGAGGAGCCGTGGCGGCATGTCGCGCTGCTCCCGGATATGACCGTAAAGATTTTCGAGCAAGGACTTAACGAGGTTTCAGACGTTCAATACGAGCCGCTGCTTGTTACACGGCGGAACATGGAAAACGGAACGTTCTATCTTTTTGCATGTAATGCGACCGCATTATATGCCGCCGCATCCGGCGCAAGCCCTTACGCCGCGCTTGTATACCTGTACCGGACGGAAACAGACACCCGCATAGTAAACATACAAGCGATAGGGCATTCCGGTATGGTTGGCAGTTACCGCGCATTTGAAATACCCGCGCCGGAAGCGGAAGCCTCCCTCAAAGACGCCCTGTCTGATGCCGCCGAAATCGCCTCGTTTAATCCGCTGCTGACGGCAATTCAGATAGTCGCGGGACGCAATTACTTCTTTGTGGGGACTATAAGCCGGCATTCTATTCCGATCCCCGCTTTTATCACCGTATACCAGCCCTTGCAGGATAAGGCGCGTATCACGGAATTGATCGTGTTATCCGGAGAGGACTGAAATAGCTCGTGGTTGAAATCGATCTTTTTAATGCGGCGCGTAGACATGCCGGCGTATCGGCGCTATACTCGCCTTATGACTAACGCCGTTACCCTCTTAAAAGAATCTGGCGCAATGCTTGAGGGGCATTTTCTCCTGTCATCGGGACGCCATTCCAACCGTTATTTTCAATGCGCGAAATTACTGCAATACCCGGACAAAGCCGCCCGCGTCCTTGCACCGGTCGCCGAACGGCTTCGTGAAGCCATACAAGCCGGCGTCATTGCCATTGACGGCATAGCCGGTCCCGCGCTTGGCGGCATCATCGTTGCTTACGAGTTGGGGCGGCAGCTTGGATATCCCGCTTTCTTTACGGAACGGGATGCTTCCGGCAGCATGGCGCTTCGGCGCGGCTTTGAGATACGGGACGGCATGAACGTCCTTATCGCGGAAGACGTGATCACAACCGCCAAATCCTCACTCGAAACCGCCCGCATCCTTGAAAGCCTAGGGGCGCGCGTGACCGCCCTTGCCTGTATCGTAGACCGCGGCGCTTTCGGCGAAGGCCTTACCCTGCCGCTGTATGCCGCCGCAACGATAGAAGCCGCGAGCTGGGATGAGACGGACTGTGAATTGTGCAAACAAGGCATACCCGCGGTTAAACCCGGCTCAAGAAAAACAGCCTTATAAAGCTGCGCTATAATCGGTATGGGAAAGCTTAAAGAGGAACGTCCGATATATTCACATTCACAATTATCCCCTGACGTATAACCGATCATAATGAAGAAACCATTACAGCAGTTGTTTGATGCTACTTTATTTCGATATATGGTTCAGTAATAGGTATACGTCAGAGGATATACGCATTTTTTAATCCTTGATAACCATGACGGATATAAACAGGGCGTTTGAAAACGGGGTATATTCATGCCTGAGTTACACATCTTCTTCCCGCAGGGCCGCGCCCAGCGCGGCAAGCCGTCCCACGAGGTTTTCATAGCCGCGCTCTATCTGGTACACGTTATGGATGACGCTTTTGCCTTTCGCGGCCAATGCCGCTATCACAAGCGCCATGCCCGCGCGTACATCGGGACTGTGCAGTTCCGAGCCGGTAAGCTCCGAGGGGCCGGAAATGACCGCGCGGTGCGGGTCGCATAACACGATGCGCGCGCCCATGCCGATGAGTTTGTCCACAAAGAACATGCGGGACTCGAACAGTTTTTCATGCACCAGCACGGTACCGCTTACTTGAGTTGCCGCAACGGTGATGATGCTCATAAGATCAGGCGGGAAACCGGGCCACGGCGCGTCGTCAATTTTTGGAATCATGCCGCCCAAGTCGCAGTTTACCGTCATGGTTTGGTTTTCCGGCACATGAAGTACGCTGCCCTCATGTTCCCAGTTGATGCCGAGTTTGCGGAACGCTATTTTTGCGGGGCGTATGTCCGGTATTGTCGCGCCTTCGATGAAAATATCGCCCCGCGTTGCGGCCGCAAGCCCGATGAAGGAACCAATCTCCATGAAATCCGCGCCTATCTCGAAGGTACAGCCGGAGAGCTTTTTTACGCCGCCGATGGTGAGAATGTTTGAACCGATGCCTTCGATGCGCGCGCCCATGCGTACAAGCATACGGCACAGGTCCTGTACATGCGGCTCGCTTGCCGCATTGGTGAAAACCGTTTCCCCATCGGCAAGCACGGCGGCCATGACGCCGTTTTCCGTAGCCGTTACAGACGCCTCGTCAAGAAAAATGTCGTTTCCGGTCAAATGGTTTGCGGTGAAGGTAAACATATCGCCTTGCTCTACCGCCGCGCCCAGTTCGGTGAGCGCCAGAAAGTGCGTATCAAGCCGCCGTCTGCCGATGACGTCTCCGCCGGGCGGCGGCAGTCCCGCGCGTCCGGTACGGGCAAGCAGGGGTCCCGCAAACAAAATGGATGCGCGTATTTTTTTCGCGTGTTCAAGCGGAATGTCGGACGATACGATGTTTCGCGTACACAAGCGGTACGCATTGGGAGACAGCGGCGTTACCTCTCCGCCCAGGGCGTGAAACACGTCAAGCATGACGTGTACGTCCTCAATATCGGGAATGTTGCTCAATGTAACCGGCTCATCCGTGAGAATAGCCGCGGCGATACAGGGCAGCGCGGCGTTTTTGTTGCCGCTTGCCCTGATGGTGCCGCGTAGGGGATGGCTGCCTTCGATGTGGTATTCTTTCATACCGCTATTTTATCAATATCCGTGTTCTGATCCGCCGCCTGCGGCGTGGTTTGCGGCGCATCAACCAAGCCGGATAAATCGTTGTTTCCCTTGAAACGCAGCACGTTGACCATGAAAATGTTGAGTTTATTCACAATGTTCGGCGGTAAAAGATTGCCGTCAACTTCAACGGAGAGAATCGGGTAATTGCGTTCCCGCGCCCACGGCGTAAACAAGCCTTCGATAACCCGCCCGATGAGGCAGGCGAATGGCGAGATGTTCACGATGCCGGAGAATCCGTCTTTCATCTGCATAGCGGTCGCCGCGACGCCGGAAGAGACCGCGATTTCCGAATTAAGCTCAAGGTTCACGAAGTGTTTTTGGGTGATCTCCATTATTTCGCGCATGTCGTGCGGAGAATGCGTCACCAAACCGGTCGGCTCCAGTATTTTTAACACCTTGTCCTCTACTGATTTTTTCCACCATTCCTCAAGTTCCAATTTCTTCAAATCCATCCACGGTTTAGAGAAGAGGCGTTTTCCTTTCGGCTGCAAATTGATGAGTTTTTTAAAGGAATATTCACGTACAAAGTCGAGGTAGTGTATCCATTCGGATATGCTCGCGACCTTCACCACGATACCGCGCTCGCTCATCAAGTCGATGAGTTCGCCGACCGCAAAATCATCACGGCGCACATATATCTCACCGACAATCATCACCTTGGGGCATTGGGCAAGGGTGCGCTTGAGCGGTATTTTCCGCACGTCCGCGGCAACCTGTTTCAGTTCTTTCCACACCTCTTTTGGTTTGAATTCCACCGCGTTCATAACCCTGCGCCACGACGCTTCAAAATTTTTCACGGCCAGCTTCGGGTCCTCCGCCATCGCCTGCAACGCGGTCTGTATATCTTTGAGATAGTCCGCGATGAGCAGTCCCTTCCACATTTCCCTGGCGAATGCGGGACCCAACTCGGTATAGGAATTATCAGCGGACAGGGTGAATACAACCACGTTTTCAAGCCGCATGTCGCGGAACAGGTTCTCGTAATACACGAAGTACTGCCCCGTACGGCAGGGACCCGTAGTTATCGGCACAAAAATAAGGTACAACTCGTCTTTCCGGTATCGGGGACTGTTGATAAACTGGAGCGTACTTCCCAGCACAAGATGGCTCGGCACACATTCCTGGCCGGAAGCCTGAGCCCGGGCTCTCCGAATGGATTGGCCGGTGGCGACCGGCAGGGATTCCGCGGCAAAGCCGCGGCTGCGTATCGCGGCGGCCATGTATTCGGTGGAAATCAAGCCCATATTGGAAAGCAGTA
>JAITAN010000180.1 GCA_031284105.1 Treponema sp.
TTGAATACCGGCCGCAGTACATGGCGTGAAACGGCATTCGTTACGTTGGTATTGAGGGCTAATCCGGGTTTGCGGATACTTGAAGATTACGAGCGGATAGCGAAACGTCTTGAATGTGAACAACGAAAGCGGGGAATACGGTACCGGATGTGCAATGTTTGTTACATTAGTGCGTATGAGATTGAAGGCTCTAAAGAAGAAGAGGGGGGTGAACACGACGGACTCAGGACATTCACCGCCCGCGGCGGAGAACCTGTTGAACCGGGAGTTTAGCGCGGGCGGGCCGGGAGAGACGCGGGTGTCCGGCATAACGTATCTGAAAACCGGCGGCGGCCTGCCGTATTTGTCGGTGATACCGGACTTATGGGATCGCAGCGTGATAGGATGAGCGTTTTCGGAGGACGGGGAAGCCGGTCATGTGTGCGATGCGCTTATGACGGCCCGCACGAACCGCAAGCCGAAGAGCGGTCTCCTCTTTCATTTGGAGCGGGGAGTACGGTATTGCGGTAAAGAATTTCGAGACGCGCCGTCGGCGTGGCGTCCGCAGGTCTGACGGAGTCTGAGCCAGAAGGGGAACCGTTGGGACAATTAGCCTTATCACATTGCAGTACTGCTTAACCTACCGTCCGTCATATCGAGACGGAATGAGCGCAGGCGCGGTTTTGTACTCAACAGCCTCTTTACAGAGCGCCGCAATGCCATCCCATGGCGCCGCCGCTTTGAGAAACGGGTGATCTTACACGGGTTAAAATTTCCTGATCAGTCACGGTTCGCCTCCTTTGTTTTTTTTGAGGAATTTTGAAAAGAATCCTCCATACAAGAAGAAACCCGCAAGCCCTGCGGCCATGACAAGCGGTACCGGACGTATGCTAAAAAAAGCCGAAAGTGAAAACGCAATCAGGAATATGAGCAAGGCAAGGTACGTTCGCCGTACGCTTTCGGCGGGCTCATGATTGGCGGTACCAGACCTTTTGGGGAAAAATCCGGCGCAGAGTTTTATCACCATGTCCAGAATCAGCGCGCCAACCGCCGCCCTGACGCCGGTAAAGGCATGGCGTACAGCCGGATGATCCGCGAAACGGGCTACGCACAGCGCGGCTGCGGTAACAAGCATGACGCCCGGCAGCACAAAGCCGATGGTAGCGATAAGGCCGCCTATGGCGCCCTTCCGCTTATAGCCGATAAAGGTAGAAACATTTACGGCGATGATGCCGGGCGTTACCTGCGCGATGGTGTAGTAGTCCATAGCCTCGTCCATGGTGATCCACCCTTTTTTCCCGATGATTTCACGTTCCACTACGGGTATCATGGCATAGCCGCCGCCGAATGTGATACAGCCCATCTTGAGGAAGGTAATGAAAATATCCAATAATTCTTCCATATTTTTGTAGTTGTTAGAACATTTAAACCTTTTTCGGTTATTCGTTTCTCAAAGCATTTGGTTTTTATACCGGTTAATTAATGCTTTCTATCGCCTCGGCAAGTAATTCCACCAGTTTTACCGCCTCTTCTTTGGTAAGCGTTATGCCCTTTCCCATTTTTTCGTGTCCGGACGACCAATCCCGAATATCAATTTTAGGGTTTCTGTTATTCCATGAAACAAGATTGATTTCTTTTTTCCACCCGTTTTTTTCTTCGGAAATAACACCGAAGGATTTCTCTATATTGTAAGTAATATCAGCCATGTATTTCTCCTTGTGAAATAGTAGCATATTACTAAAAAATAAGCAAGTATTTCAATCTTTTCTTAAAAACTACTTGAAAATAATTTTCGTAATATATATAATTATTCAAGAAGCCATCTCAAAAAAATTAAAAATGGCTTATTCTATTTTGGAGGTTTTATGGCAAAGCAGAAACTAAAAAATGTTTATTTCTTCGGTGAAAGGGATACCGAAGGAAACGCCGAAATGAAAGAGATACTCGGCGGCAAAGGTGCTAATTTAGCGGAGATGAGCAGGCTTGGAATACCGGTTCCGTCTGGTTTTACTATTTCAACCGAGGTTTGCGCGGTGTATTATGAAAATAAAAAGAAATATCCTGAAGGTCTTGACAAAGACGTTGCGACAAACTTAAGAAAGCTTGAAAAAATGATGGGGAAAAAATTAGGCGATCCGAAAGATCCGCTTTTGGTTTCCGTGCGTTCAGGCGCTTCGGTCTCCATGCCGGGCATGATGGATACCATTCTTAATCTGGGCATCAATGATCGCGCGGTGGAAGGGCTTACGAGAAAAACAGGCAATCCCCGTTTCGCATGGGACGCGTACCGCAGGTTTATTCAAATGTACGGCGATGTGGTGATGGGAGTTCCGCATGAGCAGTTTGAAGCTGTAATAAAACAAATAAAAGAACAAAAAGGCGTGCAGCTCGATACGGAATTAGATGCGGCTGATTTACAGCAATTAGTAGAAAGCTATAAAGAAATTGTGAGGGAAGGGACAGGAAAAGATTTTCCTCAGGAGCCGAACGAGCAATTATGGGGAGCGATAAGCGCGGTGTTCAATTCATGGAATAATGAGCGTGCTATAAAATATCGTCAAATAAATGAGATTAAAAATGTAAAAGGCACTGCGGTAAATATCCAGTCAATGGTTTTTGGAAATACCGGAGAAACCTCCGGTACGGGCGTCTGTTTCAGCCGCGATCCTTCAACCGGCGAAAATATTTTTTACGGCGAATATCTTATGAACGCACAGGGCGAAGATGTAGTCGCCGGCATCAGAACGCCAGAAAAAATAGCCACGCTGGAACAGAGAAATAAAAAGATATACGATCAACTTGTTAAAATTAAAAATAAATTGGAAAAACATTTCCACGATATGCAGGATATGGAATTTACGGTTCAAGATGGAAAATTGTTCCTGTTGCAAACCAGAAACGGTAAACGCACCGGCGCCGCGGCGGTAAAGATCGCGGTAGATATGGTTCATGAAAAACTCATCCATAAAAAAACCGCAATTATGCGCGTTACTCCCGCTTTGCTGGATCAGGTGCTTCATCCCATGATCGAGCCTAACGTGCTGAAAGAAGCTCAATCGCTGACCAAGGGTATTGATGCGTCTCCAGGAGCCGGCTGCGGGCGGATCGTGTTTTCCGCGCATGAAGCCGAAGCCTGGCATGATCGCGGGGAAAAAGTACTGCTCGTACGTCGGGACACTAGCCCCGAAGACATAGGCGGCATGGTGGTGTCTCAGGGTATTCTCACCTCAACCGGCGGCAAGACAAGCCATGCGGCTGTTGTAGCTCGGGGGTTCGGTACGCCCTGTATCGTAGGAGCGAAAGGCGTTACCATTCAGGACAAGCAAGTTGTTATCGGTGAAAAAACTTTGTACGAGGGAGACTGGATCACCATCGACGGTTCAACGGGCGATGTGTACGAAGGGCAGCTTCCGCTGGTGAAGCCGGAAATTTCAGGTGAAATGCAGACGTTCTTGGGATGGTGCGACAGCGTCCG
>JAITAN010000266.1 GCA_031284105.1 Treponema sp.
AGCAGAGAGGTTATTGTATGATGATCGATAGAATTGGTTCTGTAAATCCCGTTTTTCTTGAAGGCGCGAATCGTAATGCTCAAATAAACAAAGCGCAGGATGCCGATTCCATTAGGCTGTCTCAAGAGGCGCTTGCGCAAAGCGAATTGTACCAAGCAACCGAGATTATAAATTCAGCGCCGGATTCCCGCGACAATCTTGTAGCAGAAATCAAAGCTCATATAAACGATCCTTCATTTCTGAACGATGCGGTGTTAGATGCAACCGTAGAAAGAATTCTTGCCGTTTTCCCGTTTTAACACAATTTTCTCATAGAGGCGCCTGTGACCGATATAGTATTGAAGATTGACCCGGAAGTCATCATTGGAATGGATATTATAAATCGTGCAGGTGCTATTTGTAAAACCTACGGTAGTCGTGTGCTTTTGGCTTCGGAAGAAAGTCTCCACGCCAATAAATGCATAGAACGGCTCACAGCTATTCTGGCGGATTCAGGTATCGAAGCTATTCTTTTTGATGAAATTCCTCCTTTGGCAATGGCGGATACGGCGGAAAATATAGCGCTTCTTGCCCGCGCAGCGCATTGCGCCGGTATTATCGGCTTTGGAGGAATCGTTGTTCAGGCAATAGCCCGCATGGCGGCAATTATTGCAACCGATGAGCTCAATATCTTTGATCTCCTGGACGGAAAAACCTCGACCGCTTCTCTGCCCTACATTGCGATTCCATCGTTAAAAGAAGATCCCTTCCAGACTGCCGCTAGTTTCATCGCCGTAGACCCCCGAGACAGAGCGATCAGACTGGTTCATGCGCCGAGAGGGCTGTGTAAAGCGGTCATCATAGACGGTACATTTTCAGGGCAAACCGGATGCGCCGCTGCATTTGACGGTTTGTGCATAGCGATAGAAGCCTATTGTTCTAAAAAAGCGAATATTCTTTCCGATCCTTTGTTGGAAGAAGCCATTACCCTATTTGCGCGTATTATTTCCTCCTACGTCAATGGTACTACGGAGATGGGAGAACTTGAAGCGCAGGCAGGTTTCCTTGTAAATATAGGTTCCGCAGTAAGCGCACCGGGTATAGGTTCGACTCTTGCGTACAGCATCGCCGCCAGATTCCCTGTTGCAAAGTCCCTCTGCGCCGCCGCACTGCTTCCCGCGATCCTTGATAAACTGGTAAGCTGCCGTGCTGAAAAAATCGCAAAGGTAGCAAGCCTTATGGGACAAAAGGTCGAAGGGCTTTCGGATGCGAATGCGGCGCTTTTGTCCGCTGTTTCTATCCGTTCATCGCTTGACCGGCTCTCCATTTCTATTCATCTGCAAAGTTTAGGACTGGATCTTGATCGCTTGATCCCCATAACCGAAGCGGTACGTAATCTCGACCTTGTGGCTTTTTCCCCTTGGACAGCTACCTCTGAAGAAATTTTGAATATCGTTAAGCAATCGTTCTGATACCCTAGGGCAACCTTTCCCATGACGCTTTCAGTCTCTCTATTACAAGGTCAGACCTCCCGAAGGTCTGACCTGTCTAACTGGAATGGGATATCTTATATTTTAATTCGCAAGTATCCCAAGAGGTATACCTGATACTCCATTTTGCCCGCCGCCTATAATAATGCCGCGGGGGAGCGCCTATAAGGTCTGACCTACCAATACTGACTTATCATGCCAACCTTGAATTGAGGATAATGTTCGCATCAGCGGCGGGATTCACCGGAAGGTCTGACCTGCCCTGTCTTTCCATGCAGGGATACGCGGGGATATGCGCGATAAAATAAATACATGAGCAAAGCGCATGACGTCGGGCAGCTCTATACCGGCTCATTATCCCATGCTGCGCCACACGGTACCTGCGGGACTGTCTTCCAGCATAATACCGTGTGCCTTCAAGTCCGTGCGGATGGCATCGGCTTTCGCAAAATCTCTTGCTTTTTTTGCCGCGGCCCGCTCGGCAATACAGCGTTCAATATATTCAATGTCTAATGAGGGAGCTTCTTCTTTTATAGCGTCTTTCAATTTCAGCCCAAGCACTTCGTCCATAGAGAAAGCCACCGCAAGCGCTTCTGTCTTCGGAATACCCGTATCTTTGAGCAATCTCCAGAGTTCAGCCAAAGCGCGAGGTGTTGCAAGATCGTTTTCTATTGCGGCTTTGAACGCGGCAAGGTACGCGGCGGCTTTCTTATTGGTGACCTGCACCGGCGCTTCGCCAGTCTTATCAGACAGTGACCTGATACGGTCTACAATCGCCTTGCGGGCATTTCTCGCACCATCAAGCGCTTCGTAGGAAAACTGCAGCTGAGTACGGTAATGCCCGCCCAAAAGGAAATAGCGGTAATCAAGCGGATCATACCCCGCGTCAAGCAGCGCTTGCAGCGTAATAAAACCACCGGTTGACTTACTCATCTTACCACGGTCAAGCACAAGAAACTCATTATGAACCCAGAACTTCACCCACGGGTGTTTTCCGGTCGCTGCTTCACTCTGGGCTATCTCATTGGTATGATGAATGGCGATATGGTCAATACCGCCCGCGTGTATATCGAATTGCTCGCCCAAGTACTTGATGCTCATGGCCGAACATTCAATATGCCAACCCGGATATCCGCGCCCCCAGGGACTGTCCCATAGAAGCGCCTGATTTTCGAATTTACTCTTGGTAAACCACAGGACAAAATCGTGAGGATTACGTTTATGTTCGTCAACGCTTGTTCGTGCGCCGGCTTTTTGCTCATCAAGACGGAGACGCGCCATCTTTCCATACGCGGGAAATTTCGTGATATCAAAATAGAGGTTGCCGCCTGCGGAGTAGGTAAACCCGTTTGCCTCGATCCGTTTAATAAGAACGATCATCTCGTCGATGTGTTCGGTGGCCTTACATATCACATCAGGACGCCGGATATTGAGCCGGTCCATATCTGCAAAAAACGCTGAAGTGTAAAAATTAGCGACTTCAAGTACGCTTTTGCCCCGCTCAGCCGCGCTCTTGACCATTTTATCATCGCCTTCATCATTGTCGCCCGAAAGATGCCCTATATCCGTAACATTCATAATATGCTGCACATCATAGCCCGCATACCGCAGGACGCGTGTCAACATATCATGGGTTACGTATGCGCGGAGGTTTCCGAGGTGCGCATAGTTGTACACCGTGGGTCCGCATCCATAAAAACTAACCTTACCCGCCGTTATG
Organism: Treponema sp.; assembly: GCA_031284105.1. Classification (GTDB taxonomy): domain Bacteria; phylum Spirochaetota; class Spirochaetia; order Treponematales; family Breznakiellaceae; genus JAIRKH01. The sequence continues at coordinate 3,190 of JAITAN010000266.1, forward strand.
GGTGTAAACTCCTGTATTTCGTATCCAAGCGTATTATATAAAAGCATAATTCTTCTTCTCCCATTCACATAGCTATAACAAAATAGACATATGATATACTACCGGTATGGATACTATAGAGGAATTTCTGAAAAATAGCAACATACCCGCCCATGCGTTCACGGCTGCCGTTACAGGTAAACCGCTTTCAAAGCATACCACCTTCCATGTCGGCGGCCCGGCCGCTCTGTGGGTGCGTCCGGATCAGAGAGACGGCAACGCTGAAGCGATCTTCTCGGCTTTTCAATATGCGGCGGTTGCGGGCGCGCGGGTCTGCGTTTTGGGTCGCGGAGCGAATATCGTTTTCAGTGATGCAGGTTTTCCCGGCATTGTACTTGATACGAGCGGTTGGAATGGCGTAGAAACCTTTGACATGGAGAGCGGGCGGATCGTATTCCGTGCCGGTACGCCGATTGACGGTACCGTCGAGACGCTTGCACGAAACAGTTTTGGTGTACCGGATAGGGAAGCCGCCCGTGATGTGATGGGTACGCTTCTTAATTTTGGATATGGAGGATTGGAATTCCTCGCGGGTATGCCCGGGACCATAGGCGGCGCGCTGTACATGAACGCCCGCTGCTATGGGCGATCGATTGCCGAGAGGCTTATATCGGTTACTATTATTGATGAACATTTAAAGCGCATCTCCGTTCCATTCCGTGCGGCAGACTGGGGTTATAAAAAGAGTCCTTTTCAAAACAGAGATATATTAATAGTGGATGCGGAATTTTCACTGGACAGGAAAGAAAAAAACGCTCTACATGTAGACATGGAAACCCACCGCGCTGATCGTGAAAAAAAAGGGCATTACCGCTTTCCATCTGCGGGTTCCGTCTTCAAAAACAACCATACATTCGGCTCACCGACCGGCAAAATCATAGATGAACTTGGATTGTGCGGTCATTCCCACGGCGGCGCTATGGTTGCGCCTTTTCACGGAAACATCATTGTCAACACCGGTGGCGCGACTGCGGCGGATATTCGCTTTCTTGTAGACGACATCGCTGAAATGGTGAGGAAAAGTACGGGTCTTGAGCTTGAGACGGAGATCGTGTTTAAGTAAAGAAACGCTATAGTGAACCTCCCCCGCTTGAAAGGACAGGAAGTTAAGTCTATGATCAAAGAAGGAAGAATCATGGGAGAAGAAGAGTTTTTACGAAAGAGTTTAAGGAACGGGCGGTGGAACCGGCCCGGAACACAAAGCGGAAGCGGTCGGAGATTGCCCAAGACCTCGGCATAAATCGGGATATGCCGGCACGATGGATGCGGGAGATGAAGCGG
>JAITAN010000253.1 GCA_031284105.1 Treponema sp.
GTGGACGCGTTCGGCGTTGACTTTGCCGACGCCCACGGGCTGTGGACGCTGCTCAACACGGTGCAGCAGTTAGAAGAGGCTGTTGACGACACGGAAATGATCGCCGGAAGCGAGGCGTACCAGGCCGCCCTGGTGTTTTACAAGTCCGTCAAGATGGCCGCGGCCCAGGACATCCCCGGCGCAAAGGCGGTCTACGAGGAACTCAAGACCCGCTTTCCCCAGCGGGGCGGACGGCGGGAAGCGGTCAAAGACGGGACCTGACGGAACAGCGGTCATCCGCCTCTATGAGGAACCGGTTCTATTTCAGACAGAACAATCGGAGCAAAAAGCCCCGGCCGTTCTGTTCCGCATAGAACCGGTTCTGTTCCAGATAGAACAATCGGAGCAAAAAGCCCCAATCGTTCTATTCCGCATAGAACGAGTTCTGTTTCAGATAGAACGATTGGAGCAAAAAGCCCCAATCGTTCTATTCCGCATAGAACCGGTTCTGTTCCAGATAGAACAATTGGAGCAAAAAGCCCCAATCGTTCTATTCCGCATAGAACGAGTTCTGTTTCAGATAGAACGATTGGAGCAAAAAGCCCCGGCGGTTCTGTTCCGCATAGAACGAGTTCTGTTCCAGATAGAACAATCGGAGCAAAAAGCCCCAATCGTTCTATTCCGCATAGAACGAGTTCTGTTCCAGATAGAACAATCGAGGCTCCGGGCAGGGTTAATCCGGTGCGGAGGGGAATTGGCGGAGTTCCGGGCAGGATTAATTCTGTTCCGAGGTGAATTATCGGAGTTCTGAGCTAGATTAATTCTGTTCCGAGGTGAATTATCGGCGCTCAGGGTAGGGTTAATTCGGATCAGCGGCGATATACCGGGGTCTGAAGGGGAATTACCCTATGGAACAACCGAATTTCAGCCGATACAAAGTATGAGGGGAAAGATGGAACCAAAAGTAATCAGCATTCCGGACGGTAAAAGCGGAAAATCACCCTTAACGTTGCTATGCAGGAGATTGAAACGGCTCATTGCACGGCACGATTCATCGGCGTTTGTACGTCCCTCGGCGGTTACGCCATTTCACCCGATTCCCGGCAATGCCGTCTTCATAAGGGATAATTGCGCTTTTTAATATCTTTATCTCAAAAGAGCTTTTTACTCGTTCAGCATTAAGGTGTGAACATTACCCATTATGGAGGCTTATCGCCGACAGAACCTATCTTTTCCGTCTTGATGTGGTATTGTAATTTAACAGCGAGTGATCTATATCCCGATAAATCGTTTTTAGCCAGAGTGAATGAAATCCAGCCCTTTGAATGTTTCTATTTACAAATTACAAAAAAACCGTATTCCAAACATCATGTTTATTCGTTTCAGGAAACCCCGATTGAGGGATTCCCGGGCATCGGTCCGCCGCTCACAGGTTTTTGCGAGACTCTCGCGGATATGTGCGAAAAGTCCAGTGCTGCCGATAACGATGAAGCGGAACGCCGACTCGTTAGCCGCGGCACCCCCAAAACGCTTTACCTATACGGCGGCGCGGCGCCGGTGCGGGTATTATCTATGTTGCCGCGGCCCGAAACACACGATGTATTCATTATAAACCCCCGAAAAGTACAAAGTAAACCGCCCGCACTTCCTTGATGCTCGTCTTGAATTTCCGCGTTTTTAACTCTTTCAGCGCCGCCTCCGGGGTTATACCCGGATTCTCATTGCAGATATTCGCTACGGCGCGTACGATTTCGCTTGAAACCCCGCTCGTGGGTCCCGCTTTCTTCAGCGCGGCCATCAGAGCGTTCTCAAGACGTTCTATCCGCTCCATAAGGGATTGATCATAGAGATACATTTCCGGTATAAGAATAGCCGCCGATACATGCCGTATGAGCCCTTCGGGAGAAACATACGCTCCGGTCACTTTGGGTATAAAATCATTTACCTTGAGGGAAATATCATAAAAAAGACTTGTACGGAAATAAAACGAAAGTCCTGAAGGAAGGAAAGGCATAAGATCGCGTCCCCCGGCGATAAAAGATGTAGGATACGCTACTAATCGGAATCCATCTGAATCAAGCCGAGCCGAAGCATCGGTACCTTTCAGACCGGGAATCGCCCACACGGTATTCAGGCTGCTGCCGATGGCGGCAATATCGCTTCTACCAAGAGCCGCAGCGGAGATGACGCTTGCAGTACGCCCGCCCGGGCCCGACAACACCGTTACTATCTGGTCTTTACCCTGAGTCTCATTCAGCAATGACCATTCATCCGCTCCCCATATATACATGGGAAAACAGGTAAAGAACACCGCGCTCACTACCCCAAACAGAGGACGCACCGCTCTTTTTAAGGAACCATTCATTAAAAACCTCCCTCCGCACCAAGCAGAATTCTATCGCCTACTTCTATTGTTTTGCCCCGCGAAAGCTCAACCACCGAAGCGGTAAATACATTATTATCACCGGATATTCGTATCCTTCCGATATACTCATTACCGGTTCTAAAAACATGCGCCTGCCGGTCTCTGAATGAAAACCCATACAGAGGATCGATATAGACCAATATGCTCCTCGTATTTCTGGGATCGATTATATAACCGGCAACACCGTTTTTTTCCGTCAGAACGCCGAAGTAGGCGCGGTTTCGGGCGAGTAAATCGTTTAACGCATCCATCTGTTCGGATAATGCTTTTATTTGCGCCTCAAGCGCGGCTTTCTGTTCATTCAGCGCTTGTAAGCCGCCCCCAAACATCTGATTTTCGGTGGTGAGACGAGCCGCCTGTTCAGATAATGCTTTTACCTGCACCTCAAGCGCGGCTTTCTGTTCATTCAGCGCTTGTAAGCCGTTCACAAGCATCTGATTTTCGGCGGTGAAATGAGAGACTTGCCCGGATAATGTTTCTATCTGCACCTCAAGCGTCTGATTTTCAGCGGTGAAATGAGCAAGCTCTCCGGATAACGCTTCTATTTGCGCTTCAAACGCGGCTTTCTGTTTCTCCATACGTTCCGCGAGGCGGCTTACTTCATTTCCTGTTTCCCGCAAGGATGTAAAAAACAAGACGTTCATGCCTCGTATGTAATCGGGTGTATTATTTTTCCAAGGAATGGTTAGCGCTTGCTGCGTTAGGTGCTGCATTTTGTCGTAGTCCTCATTCATTCTGATAAAAAGCGTCGGCTGCTCATTCTCCGGTGCAAACGTTTCAGGCGTTTCACGGGTAAGCGGACTCATATCGAGCGGGATTATTTGCTCCAGGATTTGCTCCAGAATTCGCTCCACTTCCTCGTTCCGCAAGATCGGATCAAGGGTGGCTATTTCCGCTGTGTAACGGGCAACTACTTCATCGAGGCTTCCGCTTTGAGCTTTGAGCCCTTCCTGCTGTGCTTCGGCGAACATGTCGCGGTAAACTGCCAGCTGCTCCTCATAGCGGGCGATCAATTCTTCCTTTTCATGCTGAAAGCGTAATGACTCGGCATTCGCGATTCTTTGCATTTCCTGCGCCTGTTCTATTCTACCGCTGTCGAAAGACGCAAGCTGCTTACTGTATTCCGCGATTTTGACATCCAGTTCTTGGATTTGCCCGGTGTAACGCTCGTTGACTTTCCGTATATCATTTTCCAATTCACCGTCTATTGCCGTAATTCTTTTTACGGTTTCTTGGGAGGACAGCGAGAGAGCGTGAATCTTATAACGTTCACTTTCCGCCGTAGTTTCCAAAGTGCTTATTTCGACAGACCAACGTCCTTCAATCGCTACCCGATCAGTCAATGCATTTTGGTAGTCAGTCTCCACACGGCTTGCAAGGTCTAGAATATTTTTCAGATTTAAGTCCTCAAAAGATTCTATGTTGACCGAGACTTCCCGCGTTTGATTTTCGATAATATGAGACACAATCAACGATACAAAAACGGTAACAATCAAGGTTCCACTTATAAGCAAGATAACAAACCATGAATGATTCTTCACGGTTTTCGAGTACTCGGTTTCAAGGTCATACACATCGTATATCTTTTCCTGTATTCGGGACAAAGCGTCCTTGTTCAGAAATAACGCGGTTTCTTTCTTACCTTCAGCCGTAATTATTTCGTGGCCATGGTCCATACTCCCCTCCAATTCTCAGGCATCGCGTTTCCCTCAAACTCCTCAAGCCGGTCTATAAAGACCTTCGCTACCGGCATTTCAAAATATTTGTAGAGATCACGTAATTCGGACAAAGCGCTCCCCCAGTCGCCTCTATAATATGCTGTAAGCGCGCACTCGAATTGTTCCCAACTTTTTATCTCTTTATCACTTGCACGGGACAAATCCATCGGGAAAAGTATTTTCTGCCCTATGGTCTTGCCCTTCACCTGCACCGTATCGATTTCAAAGAAGCGGAACCGGTCCTTAGACGGGTCATGCAAGGACACAACCTCATGCATCACATATTCAGAAACAATGATTGGCACCTTGTATATTCTCGTAAGCCCTTCCATGCGGGATGCGGAGTTTACGTTATCCCCGATAACGGTGTTTGCCATCCGCTCATGGGAACCAACGGTACCATAGAAAACCGAGCCTCCGTCTATACCTACGCCGATGTCCAAGAGCACGGCTTTGAAAATTTCCTCTTCCCGTTCGGTGAGTATACGTTCTTGCTCAATACTTTTACGCCGCTCCATCATACTTTGCCTGAGTTCGGCAACCGCCGAATGGAGTTCCCATCCGGAAATAACCGCGGAGAGAGACTTGTAGCCCGCAACATCCGTCTTTCTAACCCCGTAAACCGCCAGAAGCGCATCTCCGATTATTGAGCCGACTATGCCGTCTTGCTCGTGGATTTTATGGATGGCGCTGTTATAATGCAGATTCAGCACGTCAATGATATCGTTACCCAAGGTTTCCGTCATTTTAGTAAAACTCTTAATATCCGTAAAAAGCACGGTAAGTTCCATGGGCTCCCCTTCAAGGTTAATATAGCGGTTGCGATACGCTTTGTCCACCACATCTTGAGAGGCGAACTTGCGGAAAATACCCAGCAGATTGCCGATTAACGATGAGAGCGCATTAAACGAGACCCCCAAGTAGGTAATATCATCCGCGGGGGCGTCTTTCACGTCGATGATGGTCATCTCCTGCCGCTGCTGCATTTCATAGAGAGATTTAGAAATAACGCCTACAAAGCGCAGAAGCCGCCCTAGTGATAAGAACGCCACTACGATAAAAATAACGACCAGTCCTATAATAATAAGAGACGTATTAAAAAATACCGCTTTTGACGCGGACATCATATCGCTCATAAGTTCGGCGCGGACAAGAAATGCGCCCCAATCTTCATGGTATTTATAGACCCCGAAGTATTCCCCATCCGGCGTGGAAAAAAAACGCGTATCTTCGTCTATACCCGCATCTTTAGCGGTGAACATATCCGTCAGCGCTTTTTTATCTGGAAATATATCAAAATTCGCGCCGGATGTCTTGAAAATGAGTTCTCCAGAATAGGTAACACCCAACGCCCAACTCGCACTGAACGTCATACCCCTTTCGGAAGCCTGTGATAATGCGCTCATAGCGTCTTGCCGGTTACCGGAAAACAGAAAAATCTGGTACTGGTTCCCCGCGTTGACATAAATCTCTTTAAGCTCCTTTGTTAATATCTGATTATTCAGTTTCATCACCTCTTTGCGGCAAAGAGAAATGGTCAGATAATTTGTAACGAAATTTGATGCCAATAACAACAAGGTTACAATCGCGAGTATTTTTACAGAAATAGGGACAATAGTCGTTTTGCCGATCTTCTGCCAAAAACGATTTTTCTTCATTAGGTTACCTTTTTAAGAGAACTACGCCGCAGTTAATTGTTGTAATAGTAAAGATATTTTCCGGTTCTGTCAATCTTCATTTGCAGGAATATTCATTAGGAAGATTGCTCTTGGATCTGCGCGTGTCGGAGGATGCCTCAAAAGCCATGACAGATGACCCGTCCGGTACGGTATACGGACAGGTACGGCAAAGCCGAGCTTTGCGGCAAAGAGAAACGGTCGGATACTTTTTAAGAGAACTACGCCCTAGTTAATTATTTTCCATTATGCGCCGTGCGTTATTCTTATCAATTACAATTTTCCTTAAATATCCTTCATCTTACTATTCTTAATATGTCCTCTGTACTGTTACATAAATATTTTGGAAATTCATTTTCCAAGCTCTTCCTTGTTTCCGTATCCATATAATACCCAATACTGTCTATCCTGTTTTTATTCGCTCCTATTATGTCATATTTCCTAGCCCCTATCATTATCGTCTCTTTTTCGTTTAGTTTATACTTTTCCATAATGTGTCTTATTATATCTTTTTTCAAAATGTTCTTTCCAAATTGTTTCCTACGACATATTTGAAATATCTATTTACAGCTATGCCGCCGCCCATAAACGGGTCAAGAACGACATCGCCTTCACTGTTGGCGGTAAAAAGCAGCTTATATAAGAGGGCTTCCGGATTTTGTGTGGGGGTAACCGGTAAACTCATTGGATTGGGAATTAACTATGAAAAACTCTAAAACATCAGGAGGGGCGACCTTTAATTCCGTGCATTTGTTCAACCCGCTCTTTCAGCCACGCGATATAATGGTCGACGCCGCCCGCCCAGCGGTACTGAAAACTGCGGACTTCCCCCGCGTCTCCCCAGATGACCCCATAATTCCGGTTGCTGAAAAAGAGCGGGTCAAGGTAGATAAGGTCAACGCTGTCCGCTTCCAGCGTTTTGAGAATTTCCAGATTGTCGCCAAGGATAAGTTTATTGACGGTCATTTTCAAGACATTCTCTTTGAAGTTTCAAACCGGACTTCCGAACACCGGCATCTTTCCGCCTGTTTTTCCCTTCCCGCGCCCTGATTACATCACGTTGACGGTTAGCGAATACATCTAATATTTTTTTTTGAAGTAAAGTTCTTGTTTTGTTTGAGACGGCATTTCTTACTTTTAAATTCTCTCTTTCTCTTTTTTATGTAACCTGTTCCACTACACCGTTTATTTTCAGTTTTATTATTTCGATATTTTCAAGGCCGTCATTGTCAACAACTTTTACCGCTATCGTATGCGTTCCGGTTTTAAGCGAAACAATTTGCTTGCCTTCTTTGTCGATAATAATCGACGGCCTAAAGCCTTTTTCTTTGTCGTAAGTAAAATCCCAGCTATAAAATTCAATACCGGCGGCGCTTTGCCCCGCCGCGGTCAACTCTATTTTCCGGTTTCCCGCGGACGTTCCGTCCGATGCATCTTTTGATAGTTCGTTGATATGAACCCCGATTGCCGGTTTTGTGGCAATGGG
>JAITAN010000003.1 GCA_031284105.1 Treponema sp.
CTCCGCTTATTATTCTTTTGGTCTCATTTAAACTTCATATATAAGGAGATTGTATGAAAGGACATGATTATATGCCCCAAGGAGATGAGGAGTTCTTGGCATGGAGCCGCAATTTTATCGCGCTCATCGTCATCAACGCGGCCGCATGGGGCATCCCCCACGCGGTAGTAACCCTTTTGCAAAGTCTGTTTGACGATTACGAGGCCAAGCCGACAATCGCCGCGTCGGGCAACCACGGGAAAGCGGACGTTGCGGCAAAGAACGCCGCGAAAAAAGCCCTCATGCACGAGGGGCGTTCGGTCGTCAAAACCTGCATTGCGCGGAACCCCGCGGTGAGCGCCGCGCAAAAGGAAGCTCTCGGCGTAACCGTGTACGGCGGCACGCGCACGCCCATCCCCGCGCCCAAGAGCCGCCCCGAGTTCAGCTTTAAGGTCTTAGGCCTTATGCGGATACAAATCGACTTCCGCGATCAGGGGAGCGGCCATCGCGCTATTCCGTACGGGTACAACGGGGCCGTGTTTTGCTATGCGGCAACGGACGCGGCCGTGGGCGATTATGAGTGCCTTACGAAAAGCGTACTGCTTACACGCTCCCCGTGGACATTGACGCTGCCGCCCGGTGCGGAAGGGAAGGTGCTTTCCGGCGCGCTGATGCGGCGGAACGGGAAGGGGAGAAAGGGGCCGTGGAGCGAGATTCTCCCGGTCATCATCCCCTAAGAGAGGGGGGAGCGCGTCGCGGTTCGTATTACGGGAGTTTCAACCGTTTGCGCGGCGGGTTGCTCCCCACCGCAGCGGGTCAAACGCAATGGAAAATGGAAAAAGGAGGCGTACACGGGCTATTAAAACAGGCAAGACCGCGGTACGCGCATGAGGCGCGCATAAACGCGGCGTACAACGCGGAAGGTGTTCCGTGAAAGCGGCCGTCGGCCGCGGGAACCGCCGCGACGGGACCGACTGTATACGGCAGAGAGCGTATACAGATATATGCCGTAAAAACCCGAAACTTTTCGGGAATAACGGCGGCGGCGGCGGCATCCATGCCGCCGTAAAATAAATGTTTAACAAATTATGGAGGAAAAAATGAAAAAAAATGTATTTTTTATGGCAATGCCGGTAATTGCGCTGGCATTGGGAATGGCGGTTCTTAGCTGTGGTAATGGTACAACAAACGGTACGACCGGCAAAGTATTCATTTATAGTGATTTTCGCAATGCTATGGGACAAAACGGCGACAAATTATGCGTCATAGATGAGGGTAAAGTAAAATTTTATGGCCTGATGGACGATAGCGGCGCACAAATTACAGAGTTTTGGTGGGGAGATACGAAATATACGTGGGGAGAGATAAAAGAGTACCAGCTTATCTTACCTGCCGGTTACAAAGGCGCGTTCATCGGCCCTAATAATAACTTATGCGTCGTAGTTGATGGCAAGGTTAAGTCTTATCATAATTTTGGAGACGGGTGGATAGAGTACGCTTCTGATTTTGCCCTGCCTTCCGGTTACAAGGGTCTATTCGGTTTGGGATTTAACCTTTGTGTACTAGTTGGCGATAAAATTATGTTTTATGAAGAGAATAATGCCGCATGGAAAGCAAGCCTAAATTACGAGGCATTTACCTTGCCTTCCGGTTTCAGTAGCGTATTCGTTCGTTATGAAGGCGATACTCCGGTACTGTATGTAACTATTGGCGACAAAATCCGGACTTATCAGTATGGTAACGGCTGGGAAGCGCGTGGTAGTGATGGTTGGGACTGGAAAGAGCAGTTCGATGCTGAGGAGGCTTCATTACCTTCTTCTGCTAAACTAATCGGTTATTTTCACGAGAATGATCCTGACTATGGGGCGCAGGCTGTTGTCGCTGATGACAGAATTATTTTTGGTTCTTCTGATATACCAGAGTTTACTATACCGAAATGAAAAAGCCACCGCGCCATCCGCGGCGCGGTGGTGTGGCAGAATGGGAAACGGGAAAAGGGACCGCGGAGCGAGATTCTGTCGGTCATCATCCCGTAAGGGAAGTTGGGAGCCGGTACGCCGCCATGGGCCGCGTGCCGGTTCGTAGTAAAGGGACATTCACCGCGCACGCGGTGAATAATAGCAGGGGCGGGCCGCCGCAGGCGGTCTGCCCGCGTATAAACGCACAAAGGAGAATACCATGATGTTTGGTAACATTGGTAAAAAAAGTAAAACGGCGGTTCTGGTTGCCGTCCTGACGGCCGCCTGTGGTTTTTCCGCTGTTGCCCAAAGCGCGGAGAGCTCGTACTACGTGAGCGCAAACGGCAGCGATGGGAACAACGGGCTCTCGGAAGGAACGCCCTTCAAGACCCTCGCCCATGCCGTGGGCGCGGCGGGCAAAGGCGCGGTAAAAACCATTACCGTGCTTGGAACGTTAAAGGGAAACTCCGCGATAAGCAACACCGGCGCGGCGGAAATCCTTATTAGAGGAAAGCCGGACGGCGAGAAGGCCGTTTTACAGGGAAACGGCGAAGGCAGCGTTCTAAGGATTACCGGCGCGGCTGTCATCCGTCTTGAAAACGTGAAGATTACCGGCGGCTCGAATTCCCTTGGCGGCGGCGGCGTCTATATAGACGAGGCTGTTGTAACATTAGGGAAGGGCGGCGAAATCAGCGGCAATGAGGTTCCCTATGGCGACTACAGCTGCGGCGGCGTATATGTCTTGAGCGGTACGTTTACCATGTCCGGCGGCGAAATTAGCGGCAATACGGCGGAGAACGGCGGCGGCGTATATATCGAGAACGAGAGCGACGCCGCGTTTACCATGACCGGCGGCGCAATCAGCGGCAATACGGCTTCCGGCAGCGGCGGCGGCGTGTACGTTACATCCGGCGCGGCGTTTACCCAAGGCAAGGGCGCCGTTTCCGGCAACGCCGCAAAGAACGGCGCGGACGTGTTCAAGGAGTAGCCGCGCCGGATCAAGAGTAACCCCCTCCTGAACCGCGGCTTCCATGATGCCGCCGGCGGCCATGCCGCTGATTGGGGGGGTGGCGGAAGCCCCGCATAAGCCCGTGAAACGGGCGGCCGGGGCTGGAGACAGGGGGGCGCGACAGGCAGGCCCCCGTATGCGGCCTGGTGTAGGGAAACAGCGCCCCCGCTCTTTATGAATAAATCAGCGCTTCCCTAGTTCCGTGGAACTCGCTTTCTGTTGAAAAAGCAAGATGAAAACATTCCGCGCATATCCCATGACGTATGCCTGCATGGAAACGAGGCGTAAGGCAGGTCAGACCTCATGAAAAAAGAGCGCCTCATTGATGAGCATCAGGTAATACCTCTGGGGATAATTGCGAAATATTTTTCCAAGGTCCATTGTTTCCCCTATACAAACGCCGTCTTTCAACCTACAATGCAATATAATTGTTTGTATAAGGAGTATCTTGTGAAATACGGTCATTTTAACGATGAAGACAGGGAGTACGTGATCGAAACCCCTGCCACGCCGCTCCCCTGGATCAATTACCTGGGGAACGAGAATTTTTTCAGCCTCATCTCCAATACCGGCGGAGGCTACAGTTTTTACCGCGACGCCAAGCTGCGCCGCATCACCCGATTCCGCTACAATGATGTGCCGCAGGATACCGGCGGCCGCTGTTACTACATTCAGGACGGCTGCATAGCGCGGGGCGAGGTGTGGAGCCCCGCGTTCCTCCCGCTTAAAAAGCCGCTTGACCGGTACCGGTGCAGGCACGGCATGGGTTATACGATCTTCGAGTCCGAGAAGAAAGGGCTTGCGTCAACCCTGACCTGTTTTGTCCCGCCGGGTGAAGACTGCGAAATCAACCGGCTTACCCTTGAGAACACAAGCGGTTTGCCCAAACAGATAACGGTGGTGAGCGCGGTTGAGTGGTGCCTGTGGAACGCCGTTGACGACGGGACGAATTTCCAGCGCAACTTTTCAACCGGCGAGGTCGAAATTGAGGGGAGTACGATTTACCACAAGACCGAATACCGGGAGCGGCGCAATCATTACGCCTTTTTCAGCGTGAACCAGCCGCTCGCGGGTTTTGATACCGGCCGCGATGTGTTCCTTGGGAAATTCAACGGCTGGGATAACCCGCAGGCGGTCTTTTCCGGCAAGAGCGGCAACAGTGAAACCCACGGATGGGCGCCCATAGCCAGCCACCGCGTAACCTTTGAACTGAAAGCCGGTGAGAAAAAGAGCCTTGTTTTCGTACTGGGCTATGCGGAACTGCCGCAAGAACGGAAGTGGGAGAAACCCGGGGTCATCAACAAGACGCCCGCACAGGATCTGCTCGCCCGTTTCGATACGGATGAAAAAGTTCAAAAAGCCTTTGACGCCCTGAGAGCCTACTGGGACGCGCTTTTAAGCCGCTTTACGGTTCAGACCGGAGACGTGAAGCTCGACCGCATGGTGAATATCTGGAACCAGTACCAGTGTATGGTAACCTTCAACATGAGCCGCAGCGCAAGTTACTTTGAGAGCGGCACGGGCCGCGGCATGGGGTTCCGTGATTCCTGTCAGGACCTGCTCGGTTTTGTCCACCTCATCCCGGAACGCGCGCGTGAGCGCATTCTCGACATCGCGGCGATCCAGTTGGAAGACGGCGGCGCGTGGCACCAGTACCAGCCCCTTACCAAGCGGGGGAACGCGGACATCGGCGGCGGCTTCAATGACGATCCCCTGTGGCTTGTGGCGTGTACCTACGCCTATATCGCCGAAACCGGCGATAAGGACATACTCGACGCGCCCGTTGTGTTCAACAATGTGGAAGGCACGGAAAAGCCCCTGTTTGAACACCTGCGGCGCAGCGTCAACTATACGATTACCCGCTTGGGACCCCACGGCTTGCCGCTCATCGGGCGCGCGGACTGGAACGACTGCCTCAACCTCAACTGCTTCAGCGAAGAGCCGGGCGAGAGTTTCCAGACCACCGCGAACAAGGAAACCGGCGTTGCGGAAAGCGTCTTCATAGGCGGTATGTTCGTGCTGTACGGCGGGCAGTACGCGGAACTATGCGAGCGTTTCGGGGACAAGGCGGAAGCCGCGGAGATTCGGAAGGCGGCGGCCGCTATTGAGAAAGCCGTGCTCAAGGACGGCTGGGACGGCGAGTGGTTTATCCGCGCCTATGATGCCTATGGGCGCAAGGTCGGCGGCAACGAATGTGAAGAAGGCAAAATCTACATCGAGCCCCAGGGCATGTGCGTGATGGCGGGCATCGGCGTTGCGACAGGGGAGGCGAAGAAAGCCCTTGCAAGCGTGAAGGCGAAGCTCACCTACAAGTACGGTACGTCTTTGCTGTGGCCCTGTTACCAAAAGTACCATGTCGAGCTTGGCGAAGTGTCGAGTTATCCGCCCGGGTTCAAGGAAAACGGCGGCGTGTTCTGCCACAATAACCCGTGGGTGAGCATTGCGGAAACCGTGATGCGCAACCCCGATGAGGCGTTCGCCATTTACAAGCGCACCTGTCCCGCGTACCTTGAAGAAATCAGCGACGTCCACCGTACCGAGCCGTACGTCTACAGCCAGATGGCCGGCGGGCAGGAAGCTCCCTTGCGGCATCAGGGAGAGGCGAAAAACTCATGGCTTACCGGCACCGCCGCGTGGACATTCGTGAACGTGAGCCAATACCTTCTGGGCATCCGCGCGACTCATGACGGGCTTCAGGCGGATCCCTGTCTGCCGGAACGGTTCACCCATGCGCGCGTCAAGCGCCTTTTTCGGGGCGTTGTGTATGACATAGCCATTACGCGCACCGGCAAACCGGGCCTTACGGTGGAGGGGGAAGCAATTAAAGGCACCATAATACCGCTTGTTACGGGGAAGGCTGCCGTAGCGGTGGAAGTTACGGTATAGCCGCCGGCGTGAGGGCTTGCAAGCCCGCTTTCCAATATGAATTTTGTTAAAACATAGTATTGACTATACAAAGGGATTATTTTATTATGTAACCATTGTGGAAAAAAAGAAGAATGTCCTAATTGTTACGGACGGTACCAATGCGACACAAAAAATGGCGTCTGGAATCGTGAAAGCCCTCAAAGGAGCGCGGATCGTTTCTATTGAAGCCGCGGATTTCGGCGGTCAGGATATACTCCCGGCGGAAGTCTATTTCTTTGGCTGCGAGAAAGCGGAACCAATCTCTTTCGCTTATTTTTCGAGGGTATTACGGCACATTAACCTTGTCGGCAGACCATGCGGCGTCTTCTCACCTCAATCAAAAGAAGCAATAGCCTATCTGGCGGATTTAGTACACGACTCCGAAGTCGCTCTGTACGCAAAACCTCTTTTTGAGAAGGATATTGAGTATGTGAAATCGTGGACAGAGCAGGTCATCAGCAAAGGACAGAGTTTTAACCTTGACGACTATATTGGTAAAGTACCCGATTTCCCGAAGAAAGGTATTCTTTTTTACGATATTACCACCATACTCACTTCACCGGCGGCATTTGATCACTGCCTCGACAATATGGTTGAGCTTTATGAAGATAAAAACATTGAAGCGATCGCCGCTATTGAAGCGCGAGGGTTCCTCTTTGCCGCGCCGTTTGCGGATCGTATGGGCATACCGCTTATCTTGATCCGCAAAAAGGGTAAGCTGCCCGGCAAAAAGATTTCCGCCGGCTATAAACTTGAATATGGCGAAGCCGAGATTGAAGTTCACGTTGATGACATTCCGGCCGGCAAACGGGTGTTGCTTATGGACGATCTCATCGCCACGGGCGGAACCTTGAAGGCGGCGTATGGTCTGTTAACCGGCGCGGGCGCCGTTATTCCCGAAATTTTCGGCATTGTAGGCCTCCCGTTCATGAACTATCAAAAAAACCTCCCCGGTGTGCCGGTGCGGACGCTGATTCAATACCATAGTGAATAAACTTATGTTAAAAAATACGCGCTTATCCTGCCGTAAAGTAAGGGCTAAATACGCCTAAGGGCTCCGCTTTTTATATCTTGTCTTCGGCTGCCGGTTCCGGCGGCCATCTAATCGCAGTACCTACATGACGGGCTTTCATGTCTTCTGAAAATGTCCGTCCTATCATCGCACGATCCCGCCGGGGATGTGCAGTCCGCTATGCTCATGAACTAAGCCTGTTAGGGGTACATAACTAAGCCTATTATGGATCGTGAACTAAGGCTGTTGGGGGTATGTAACTAAGGCTATTATGAATCGTGAACTAAGGCTGTCAGGGGTACATAACTAAGCCTGTTATGAATCGTGAACTAAGCCTGTTAGGGGTATGTAACTAAGGCTATTATGGGTACGTAACTAAGCCTGTTAGGGATCGTGAACTAAGGCTGTCAGGGGTACATAACTAAGGCTGTTATGGATCGTGAACTAAGGCTGTTAGGGATCGTGAACTAAGGCTGTTAGGGGTATGAACCTCCCCCGCTTGAAAGGACAGGAAGTTAAGCCTATGATCAAAGAAGGAAGCATCATGGGAGAAAGAAGAGTTTTTACGAAAGAGTTTAAGGAACGGGCGGTGGAACTTGCCCGGAACACAAAGCGGAAGCGGGCGTGCCCAAGACCTTGGCATAAATCGAGATATGCCGGCACGATGGATGCGGGAGATGAAGCGGAGTGAAACAGGACATATGAAAGCTTTCACCGGTAGAGGAAATGCGCGGGATGAAGAGACGGCTCGCCTGCGGAAAGAAAATGCCGGCCTGAGGGAGACGAATGAAATCCTAAAAAAAGCGATAGCCGTCTTCACGGTAGGGAATCCCCGGTAGCGGCGTACCTGTTCATGCGGCGGTATCAAGGACGGTACCCCGTTACGAAGACGGCGGGGGAA
>JAITAN010000010.1 GCA_031284105.1 Treponema sp.
GACACGTGATTCGGATCGCTTCATAGCTTTCTCCTAAAAAATCGCACTCAACGTGCGCGCACTTATGTGCAAAAATAGTTTCTCTCCACAAGAAGAGATTTTTTGCTCCGTCAAGCCCCGAACTTGGCGTATGCAAAAATGCCCGCCGTAACCGCTCGCAGGTATTAAGGTTTGATTGTCAAAGAACATGACGCGAGGGAGCTTTCATGTTCGCAATTATCCCCGGAAGTATACCGGACACTCCGTTCCGCCGTCCGCCTGCAATATGCCGCGCAACGCAATGCGCATGGCCGGACCTTGGTCTGCGGTACGGCAGCCATACCGCACGCTGCTTTAATGAGGCGTTCTTTTTTTATGAGGTCCGGCCTAATCCTTGACTAAATAGCATACATGCGGTACTATACTCTGCAAAAAAGGAGTTGAAATGAACAAATGTATGCCCTTGTTCTTTTCTTTTGTTCTATTCTTTACCGGCGTTATATCCGTTTATTGCGATCCGGCAGAACATGACAATGCGGATACGGGGCAAAATGAACTTACGCCAAGAACGTTTTTTATGCCTATAGCATCCTACGCATTTATTTCGCTTGGCAATATCCAGGCCCATAATGCCGTTGGAGGGTTGGCGTTATACCGCTTTAACCCTAATGAACGAGACAAATTGTTTTCTATTTCGCTGATATATACCCCGCACATACTCATCGATACGGCTCCCGATTTTCCGGCGCTGTATCATACCGCGTCCTTATCAATCACGCAAAAAATAAGCCGCCATACAATCAGCGGAACGTTTATCGCCATGACGGATAAACCGGTATACGGCGGGTTGCGTACGTTTATGGGCATGGCGGGGTATTCGTATGATTTGATAAACGGCACCCATTTTTCAATGGATCTCGGCGCGAGGCTGGCCGTTATGGATATCGGCGTAACATTGGATAACGGGACGCCGTGGTTGTTATGGCCGATTCCTTCAGTACGTTTGGCATGGAACTATGAGTGGATTACGTTTGGCCTCATGCCGGGGGCTTGGGCCACTATTGCGCCTAAGTTTCCGGTTAGTTTGAATTTCAAAACCGGTTCACAGACATATGACGTATCGTTATGGTACCGGTATTTTAGAAATGGGAACCCATCGGCTGAAATAATGGGAATAGGCATCGGGGTAAAAAAGGATTTAAGTACTGTAATACGCTCCGACGGGTGGAAATACGACATATATTATGATGCGCTATACGGAAGCGTTAGGCTGCTGCGGTTATTTGAAATAAGCGGCGGCTGGATATTTGACGGGAAGGAAGGGTATAAAGAAATCAATTGGGAAACGTTATTTGAATCAGTCGGATATTCGGATGCTTCAATGTATAGCGGGAATACCGGTAAAGGGTTTTTTGTTTCAATTTCCGTAAGAGCGAATTTGTAAAAAGAAACCCGTCCTTGGCGCGCGCCGCGTAAGATGAGCGCGTTAAGCAAGACGGGTGTCTATGCCGGTATGTCCTCGCCGCTTCTGCGGCAATGAACAGCGGAAAACCGGCTCCGCTCCCCCCGCCAAGAGGAGCGGAAAACGGGTTGTTACACCGAGTCGCGCTTGATCTTCTTAGTTGTGGTTTCTTCCATCCGTTCATCAAGAACGGCGGTCTTTTCAATCTTCTGATAGGGCAGAAGCCGCTGATTTACTTCGGAAATAATTGCGTCAATCCTACTTTTTATCTGATCCTTCGGCGTCCCTTTGAACGCGTCCGGATTCGGGTACACGAGCGCCTCTATCCCTTCGGTTTTCATCTTCTTGTCGATCTCAAAACCGCGCACGAGTATCTGTTCAATTTCTTCAAAAAGCTGAAATTCATTTTCAATTTCCTCAGGATACACGTTCTTACCGCCTTCGGTTACGATCAGGTTCTTGGCGCGTCCGGTGAGATACAGGTAGTTTTCATCGTCAAGGTAGCCCAAATCGCCGGTTTTAAGGTAGCCGTCTTCGGTGAACGCCGCTTTGGTTTCCTCAGGCATCTCGAAATACCCCTCCATAACCATGGGACCCTTCACTATGATTTCGCCGACGCCGCGCTCATCGGGAGCCAGTATCTTCATATCAACTTGGGGAATCACCTTGCCGACGCTGGTTTCTTTGTAGCGTTCCTTGGGGTTCAGGTTAATGATGGGCGAGGTCTCGGTAAGTCCATAGCCCTGAATAAAGTCGATGCCTAATTCGTTGTATTTCTTAAATACGCTCGGCGCAAGGGGGCCGCCGCCGCAAATACAGATACGGAGTGAGGTAAGACTTGCCTTATCAAGCACAGCGCGGAACATTTTCTTGCCCGGATTCACCCCAAAAACCTTCTTTATGTACCCGGAAATCCCCATAAGCGCGCTGATAGTCCCATATACAATTGGTCCTTTTGCCTTTAAGCCGCGAATAATGCCGGCAAGCACCTTGTTGAAAAGCATCGGTACGCCCAGAAGCATGGTAACTTGCGCCTGCTTCAGATCTTTCAGGATAACTTGCGTTACCATCCTTTTGCCAAATACCACTTCCGCTCCGCAGGATATCGCCTCGATGAATACGGCAAGCATGGTGTAGGCATGGTGAATGGGTAGCAGCGCATAAAATACGTCTTCAGGGTATAGGTCAAGATGTCCCTGTGCAAGATAGCAGTCCGAAACAAGGTTCTGATGGGTGAGCATAACGCCTTTCGGATTGCCTGTTGTACCGGAAGTAAAAAGAATCGCCGCACGATCATGCTCGGAAGCGCTCTCTATTTCCGCCGTAGGACCGTCAAGCGTATAAATGTACGTTCCAATACCCTTGTGCAGAGAAATAACTTCGCTTAACAGCCCCCGGTTTTCCGCTTCTTCCGCGTACCGTTTATGTTTTTCCTCATCTACAAAGAGGATTTTCGCTTTTGACGTTTTAAGCAGAAGATCGGTTTCCTCGTTTTTAAGTTGATAATCAATGGGAACCACCGTTGCGCCCGCAAACAGTATACCCAAATACGCGACCGTCCATTCCGGGGAATTTTTTCCGGTAACCGCAACCGTATCGCCTTTGCGGATGCCTTTACTATGAAGATAACGGGCTACCGCCCCGATCTTTTCAAGCGATTCTTTGTAGGTAAGGCTGATTCTATCGGGTTCGTAGATGGTAAAACAAGGACGTTCTCCATAACGAGCTACCGTGATTTGAAACATTTCAGGCAGTGTGGGCCACTGTCCCGAATACAATTTCCCTCTATATTCTTCCAAGGACCGCCATGGCATCCGTGTTATTTCTTTTTTGGACATGAATAACTCCTTTACGACATTAGACACACCATTATCATAGTAGTTGCAGAGAATTTCAGGAAAAGAAAACTATACGCCTTTCACCGGTATGACCGTCCTCCGTACAAAACGTTTTGTACGGGGAGCGTTCGTTTACTTTACCGCAGCGATGATTTCCGCTATAACCCTATCCGTATCATCGTAGGAAACTTGACAGGTGCCTACCTGACGGTGACCTCCGCCGCCGTATTTGAGCATAAGACTGCCGACATCAACGGTTGCCGCCTTGTTGAGGACGCTGTACCCCACCGTGATTACACTGTTTACCTTTTGTTTGCCGTCAACGATCCAGATGGAGATATTTTGTTCCGGGAATACCGTATAGAGGAGGAAGCGGTTACCCGCGGGGATATTTTCAACGCCTCGCACATCCGCTATGATCGCATTACCTTCAACCTTGGCGTATTTCTTTACGGTTTCAATAAAAAGATCGTTCTGCTCAAAATACACATCAATCCGCTCTTTAATATCGGGCAGTTTGAGTATTTCTTCAATCGGTTTAGCAAGCGCGGCTTCAGATACGAGTCTCTTCATAAGATCGAAATTACTGATGGTAAAATTTCTGATTCTACCCAAACCGGTACGCGGATCCGCGATGAACCCAAGCAGCACCCAGCCTTTCGGGTGGAGGATTTCATCTTTGGTAAGATCGCCCGAATCCATTTTATCAGCGTATTCGAGCATTTCTCTGAATTGTTTGAGTTTCGCATCTCCGCCGTAATAGTCATAAATAACCCGCGCGCAGCTCGGCGCTTTTTTTGAGACGCCTTCACAGTAAACCTCTGTTCCAAGCCGCTCCGTTTCGCTTGAGTGATGATCAAACCAGAGCTTGCATCCCTTGATATACGGTACGTTCGCTACAATGTCGTTGTCGGTAGCGGTAACAAGATCGTCTTGTATATCCTTTGGATGTACAAATTTCCACTCATCAACTAATCCCAACGCTTGAAGTAGCGTTCCACAGACTAATCCGTCAAAGTCTGATCTGGTTATTAAACGCATAAAATACTCCTTTATTTCAAAAGAATAAGATTCTTCTCAAAACATACTTATTATACAAATAATATCGCTTTTTGTAAATAGAGACGCGGCAACGCCGGTTTGTCTGCCGCCGTCAACACGGGAAGAGATGTAGACAATCGCACCTTGCTTAACGCGCTCATCTACCGGTGTAAGAATGGGTGTAAACGGCGGAGTTTGCCTAAAACGTGCGGGCGTCGCCAAGGGCGCCGTTACCAGCGCCCCTTGCCCGCTCGAAATCATAGCCGCCAATCACCGCAGGGGGTTGATTTTTCTATTAGGACTTGTTGTTCATACACCAACCGCGAGCCTGTTCATTAGTTACCGGTGAATCCATACCGTCATTTCCCCGCCGCCCCGGTTTGCCCAGGCGTAGTATGGGATGAACTTGAGTTCCCGGTCTTCGTATTCGTCCTCTGCCCGATTTCGGTAGAGGGCGCCGTCTCGCCAGTCCCTTTTCTTTTTTCCGGTAAAGGAGACGGTACAGACTCCTTGCAAAAGCTCTTGTTCGTACCGTACCTTAACGTCTTGGGGCGTTCCTGATCGGAGTTTGAAAAGTTCCACCCCGTTATCCGCTTCCTCAAGGCAGTAGACCAAAGGCCCCCGCATGAGCGCCGCCTTCCCTTGGTTGTCCCGCACACGGGGGTTAGCCTCCATAAGGCGTACCGGCATGTCCAGAAGAAGGCGCAGGCGATCCCCGTCCTGCCATTCACGGTTGAGCAGGGCGTAGCCGTCCGTTAGGGTATAGGCGGCGTCTTCCCCGTTAAGCGTGAGGCCAAACGATCCGCACCATGAAGGTATCCGCAGTCCGTACGTAAAGGCGGCTTTCCCTTCCAGCGCAAGGCTAACGTCAATCTGCCCTTCCCAAGGGTATTTGGTTTCAATCTTTATGCTAATCTCCTTGCCCGCAAGAGAGAGGCGCGACTCGCTGCCCATGTAGAGATGGGTATAAACCGTGTCCGTCCCGGCCGAGTGGACATAGGAGCCAAGAGAAGCGATAATCCGGGCAAGATTAGGGGGACAACAGGCGCAGCCGAACCATTTTTGCCGCTCGATTTTGACATGCCCCATTCGCCGGTCTTTCAGGCTCGCCTGAGGCAGAGCCTCCAGCGGGTTCACATAGAAAAAGGATTCCCCGTCAAGGGACATACCGCTGATGATGCTGTTGAAAAGCGTTTTTTCCACGACATCGGCATACTCAGACCGGGGCTCTATGGCGGACATCCGGCGGGCGAAGAAGGCTAACCCTATGGCCGCGCAGGTCTCCGCGTAAACCGTGTCGTTGGGAAGATCGTAATCGTAGGAAAACGCCTCTCCATAGGCGGACTGCCCGATTGCTCCGGTAAGGTACATCTGCTTTTTGGTGATATTCGCGTAGAGCGCCTTGCACGCGGCGAAAAGCGCCTCGTCCCCCGTGAGCCGGGCAAGATCAGCCATACCGGAATAGAGGTACACGGCACGCACGGCGTGTCCTTCGGCTGCGGTTTGCTCCCTCACCGGTTTCCCCGCCTGATAGTATTGGTACTTCATGTAACTATCCTGCCAGAATAAGGCGTTGCCGTTCCGCTTGCCCTCTTCCTCAAAGTAGAGGGGCGGCTGCCCCCGCTTATCAATAAAATATTGTGCAAGCTTGAGATGCTTTTCATCTTTGGTAATGGCGTAAAGCCGGAGCAAAGCCATCTCCGCTATCTCGTGGCCGGGATACCCGTGCAGCTTTCCCGCC
>JAITAN010000229.1 GCA_031284105.1 Treponema sp.
GCGGAAAATTTGTACCGGCGCCGAAAAAACTCTTGTAACATTTTATGGTATATGCTATATTTATTCTTCCAGATTTTTTCAAAAGGTTCCAAAAGGCTGCCTTTATGCCGCTTTTTGCGAAAGCCGCTGCTTAAAAATAGTATTATTTATATATTGGAGGGAAATATGGCCGTTGTCTATGTTAATCAGCAAGAAGGTTTGAAACGGGTAATGAACAACAAAAAGTTGTATGTAAGACTGCTTACCAAGTTCAGGAATGAAACAAATCTTTCCGAATTGTTAGGTGCGGTTGCGGCAAAAGATTGTGATAAAGCCGAGGAAACAGCGCATACGCTCAAAGGCTTATGCGGTAATCTGTCCCTTACCGCTCTCTACGAAAAAGTTACGGCGCTTGATGCCCAACTGAAGAATAAGATAATTGATACGGACGCGGTTGATGACATAGCCGCTTGTTTTAATGAAACCCAAAAAGCCATTGATGGGGTTTTGGCTGCGAATGGATAATATAAAGCATTCCGTCTTAGTCGTTGATGATGAAGAAATCAACGTAATGATGCTTGAAGGTATACTGGAAGATGAGTATACGGTCATCACGGCGAATGATGGAACACAGGCGCTTGATATATTGTGGCATAGTAAAGTTCTCCCAAAAGTCGTACTGCTTGATGTGCAGATGCGGAAGATGGGCGGTTTTGAAACGCTTAAAAACATGAAGGCTGACGATTTGCTTAAACGTATACCGGTCATCTTCATCACGGCAGATAAAGAGGAAAGTAAAGCGCTCGCGGCCGGCGCTGTTGACTACATATCCAAACCGCCAAATCCCGATGTGGTGAGGCTGCGGGTTAAGAACCAGATAGAGCTTAAAAACTACAGCGATCACCTTGAGGAACTGGTGGCGGAAAAGACCGTGGAGATAACCGCTTCATTGAATGTCATGATTCAGGCAATGGCGAATATTATCGAATACCGTAACCTTGAATCAGGCGGCCACGTCAAGCGTGTGCAGATGTATTCCAAAGCGCTCATCGATCATATTATGGATAGATCGTCAAAATATGTAGAATACGCCTACCAGCTTAAACTGCTCGATACGGACATTATTGTAAAATCCGTTGCCCTCCACGATGTAGGTAAAATAGGCATACCGGACAGGATACTTCTGAAGCCCGGAAAGCTCGATCCCGATGAATTCGATACTATGAAGACTCATACAACGCTTGGGAAAAAAATAGTCGAGTCAATTCTCAATAATAACGAGGGTATTTATCTGCAACACTGCCGCGATATTGCGTATTGCCACCATGAACGGTTTGACGGCAAAGGGTACCCGTGCGGGATCAGCGGCTATGACATACCGCTTGCCGCGCGTATCGCTTCGGTTGCCGATGTGTACGATGCCTTGGTGTGCGCCCGCGTGTACAAAGCGGCATTTTCCTATAATGATGCAATCAAGATCATCGTTGACGGAAGCGGTTCTCAGTTTGATCCGCTCCTCACCAAGGCGCTGCTTGATATTCAAGACGAATTTAAGGCTATTGCGGAAACGTATAAATAGGATGCCGTCAAAGACATGAGTTTTAGCGATATATTGTACACGTTGGTTATCTGGTTTCCTTCCACGTTGATCGAATTTCTTTTTGTTCTTTTCAAAAAAATACTGGATGAGCCCGGTTATGCCATTATCGCGGTGAGCATCTGTGTAAACACCCTATTGCTTCCGATTTACACGGTTGCGGACCGGTGGCAGCATGAGGAACGGCGCGCGCAAAAGCGTATGAAACGTAAACTTGACGATATACGCGCCGTGTTCAAAGGCGATGAACGCCAAATGATCATCGCCGCGTATTACCGGCAAATGCACTATTCTCCCCTGTCCGCTTTGCGTTCAAGCGTGGGTTTATTACTGCAAATCCCCTTCTTTTTCGCGGCGTATTGGTTTTTATCGCATAGCCCAAGTTTGGCGGGACAGTCATTTTACTTTTTGCGGAATCTAGGCGAGGCGGATCGTTTACTTACCATAAACGGCGTCTCCATCAATGTTATGCCGCTTATAATGACGGTCATAAACCTGTCATCCGCGATCGTATATGCCAAAGACATGGGAGCGCGTGAAAAAGCGCAGCTTTACGGTATGGCGCTCATTTTTCTCGTGCTGCTCTATAATTCGCCTTCGGGGCTCGTACTGTATTGGACGTGCAATAATATCTTTTCGCTGGGAAAAAATCTGGCATCCGCGACATTAAAACGCCCGTCTTTGGCGCTTCAGGCAATGACAACCATTATCGGGCTTGCGCTTGCCGCGGGCGCCTTATCGGGGCGGTTTAGACTTGACCGTTACACATTCCTGATAGCGGGGCTCGGATTCGTTATTATAGCCACGCCTTTCGCGTGGAAGCTGTGTATGAAAAAGGCGGCGCTGTTTCAAATACCGGAAAAAGATACCCGCCGCCTTTTCTTTTCGTCATGCGCGGCGCTTTTCTTGCTCATGGGTGCGCTTATTCCCCTCCAAGTCATGGCGTCAGAGGCGTCTGACTTTGCGGAGCCGATCCAATACGTCATAAGAACTCTCGTGCAGAGTTTCGCCGCATGTCTGCTTATTCCGGGCGTTATGTGGGCGTTTGCGAATACGGATATACGAAAGATTCTTGCGGCAGGTTCCGCGGTACTTGCGCTTTTATCGCTGATTTGCATATTCGCCTTGAGCGCGTCCTACGGCGTTATGACGAATGGTTTTAAGATCGAACAGCCGGAACTTATAAGCCGGGCGTTTCCATTGTGGACAAATGCCGCGGCGGTAGCTGTAGCCGTGGCTGTTCCCATTGGTTTTTTCTTCACTAAACAACAGAGGGTACTGGCCGGTATCTACAATGCGGTTACCATTGCGGTAGTCGCGATGAGTGTTATAACGATGTTCACCTTGAGTAAGGAACTGAATATAATACGACAAACCGCACCGGTATTATCCCCCCCCCCCCCCCGAACCGAACCTACTATACGTACGGCGGCTGCGGTATTCCCGTTTACTACAACCGGCAGCAATACCTTCATCATGTTTATCGACCGCGCGCTGGGCGCGGCCATGAACATGGCGCTGGAGGAGGCGCCCGAACTGATGGAACAGTATGACGGCTTTATCTGGTATCCCAATACGTTTTCTTTCGGTAATTGTACCATAGCCGGCCTGCTCCCTATATACGGCGGCTATGATTACACGCCGCAGGCGCTAAATGCGCGCCCGCACGACCTCCTGTCCGATAAGGCGAATGAGGCGCTTACGGTTTTGCCGAAATTGCTTGGAGAAATAGGCGCCCGCATCTCAATAACGGATCCGTCTTTGACCAATATGCATTTCGTTTCCGATCCGTCTGTGTTCAAAGATATTCCCAATGTAACGGTACAGAATATTGACGGCTCATTTAATAAACAATATATGGAAGAATTCCATGTGGAGACCGCGCATTTTCGAGAAAGTTTCGATTTTGATATACTATTCCGCTACGCTTTATTCCGTATAAGTATTCCGGCGCTTCGTTACGGTATCCATTACAAGGGAATGTGGTGGCGGGACAGCGCCACTAACGCCTTTGGACGAGGATTGACCGAATATTCGTCTCTGTATTATCTGAGTTCTCTGTGCGCCGCGGACAACGGCGCGGATACACTCAGTATGTTTTTTAACGAGACAATCCACGAACAGGGCGCTTTCACGAAAGAAGGGCAACTGTCTTCAGCGCCGATTTTCACTCCCAAAGAAGACATAGAAAAATTCGGTTCGGAAGATACGGCTGAATATATGTATACGTTCATGGCGGCAATGAAAGCCGTTGCCGCATGGCTTGTGAACCTGCGCGCTATGGGCGTGTATGACAATACCAGAATCGTCATCGTTTCCGACCACGGCACGGGTTTCTCAAAAGACTTGTTTGAAGGAACCGGTATGTCCGGTTACAATCCGCTCCTTATGGTGAAGGATTTCGGCTCGCATGGGCCGTTGTCCGTTTCCGGGGCGTTTATGACCAATGCGGACACGCCTTCTATCGTTACGCAAGACATACCGGACTCGAAAAATCCGCATCGGGGAACGCCTTTATCAAGACCCTTTCAAGACGGCGAGCCGCTGACCGCGTCGCGGGTTATTTCCTCCACTCCGTCAAGACACGGACCGTACCTGCTTAACCTATCCGGCATCCGTAAGCTCATAGGCAGAGATATTTTCAAAGCCGCTTCGTGGGGCGAGTGGGAGGACGTGCAATGAGAACCGTGTATTGTCTCTTTTTTATCGTATGTTTCACCGTTCCCGCGTCCGCATATATTGATCCGGGAACCGGCAGTATGCTTTTCTCTCTCCTCACCGGGCTTGCGGTTACCGCCTTCTTTTTTGTGAAAAATCTTATTATTACCTT
Source organism: Treponema sp. (assembly GCA_031284105.1). Lineage (GTDB taxonomy): Bacteria > Spirochaetota > Spirochaetia > Treponematales > Breznakiellaceae > JAIRKH01. Next base: position 4,407 of record JAITAN010000229.1, read on the forward strand.
AAAATCCTCCTTTTTCTCAAAAGGAACCGTCGTCGTACACACGAAAAAGGAACATATCGTCATATATTCCGAAGGAAAGCAATACTGGAACGTGTTCAAACCCATCGTGGAAGCGTTAGACAGACGGGGTATTGACGCCGCATTGTACACTTCGGATACGGACGACCCGGCATTGTCTTTTCAATCTCCCCATATTCGCCCGCAGTTTATCGGCAGTGGAAACGCAGGGTACCGGCAGCTCAACTTCCTTGAAGCCGGTATCTGCCTGATGACCACGCCGGGACTCGATGTGTTTCAACTTAAGCGATCTCCCGGAGTCGAACACTACGCGCATATCCTCCACGCGGTAACGGATGCCACGTTCTACCGGCTTTTCGGAATCGACTATTTTGACAGCGTTCTTTTAACCGGTGATTACCAGAAGAAAGATATACGCATATTGGAACAGAAACGCAGTTTGCCAGAAAAACAGCTCGTTACGGTAGGCTGCACCTATCTTGACGCTCTTTCCGAACACATGAAGTCCGCCGACCCTGTGAGTCGCTATCCTGCGGATCGCGGCGATCTCACCCG
>JAITAN010000037.1 GCA_031284105.1 Treponema sp.
CGACGCCCCTGACCGCGGGCGACCGCCGCGACCTGCTCAAAACGGGGCCGAAAACCTTCCAGTTTGTCGAACTGGCCTATACCCTGGCCCAGGAAAACCCCCAGTTGACCTCGAAAGCCTTTGACATGGCCGCCTTCACCGTCGACTGGAACGACGCCCACAACCTTTTGGGCGTGGAGACCAAAGCCCGGCAGCTTCTTGAACTCATCGAGGACATCCGCATGGCCGCCGGAAGCGACTCCGCGCACCACGCTCTCGAAGTCTACGCCGATTTCAAAGCCGCCGCCGAGCGGAACGTTCCCGAAGCCCGCGCCGCCTACGAGCAATTGAAGGCTGCCTACCCCAACAAAGGCCGCCCCCGCCGGAAAGCCGGAGACGAGGAGGCTTAAAAAACGGCTCTCATCACCCCCAAATAGGCCCGGAGCCTGTTTTAATGCGTTCCGGGCATATTTTAATATGCTCGGAGCTTATTTTAATAGGTTCAGAGAGTATTTTAATATGCTCCAAAAGTATTTTAATGCACTCGGAGTCTATTGTAATATGTTCAGAGACTATTTTAATACGATCAGAGGGTATTTTAATGCGCTTGGAGTCTATTGTAATAGGCTCGGAGCTTACTCGGCTAGGCTTTGAGAATACCCGGCTCCTTATTGTTTCAATCCACGCGCTCGCCTAAAGCGCAACAGCGCCCGGTAGGGTTTAATACACCCCGCCGCAGAGGGCGCAAGCAAGCTTGCGGCGGGGGATTTTATTCAAAAGTCCGGTGTAACGCCTGCCGAACTTTCGGTTTACGCTCCGCTTTGGGGAGCGTTTCTCTTATTTTTTTGATGCGCCTTTCTTTTTCGCCGGTTTCACCGCGGGTTTTATCATAGAAAGCTCTTTCACCGCGTGAATAAGCGCTTCATCTTTTTCGAGTTCAGCAATAGGAACAGGAATCCTGTACGTCCAGTTAAAGCCGGTAACCGAACCCGGCACATTTATCCTTTCTGATGACGGATCATCCGCGTAGTATTTCAAGGAAAGGTGAAGCAGATCCTGAATTTGAAACACGCGGAAGCGGGATGCGGCGGATGCTGTTTTTTGCAGGATTTTCTTGGCAACACCCGGGTTGTACACGCTTGCAAGCGAAGGCTCGCCGATGAACCCGGCAAACACGGCCTGTTCCGCTTCTTTTTCCCACCACTCGCGTACCGTGGAGCTATCGTGAACGCCGAGGGTACAGACGCTTAATTCGGGATAATCCTCAAGCGGAATATAAGGAGCGCCGTCCCTATCCCACTTCCGCGCCCAGCGCACGACCCGAAGTCCGAGAATCTTGAGTTTAGCAAGCGTTCTCGGCACGCAATCGGGTATATCGCCCAAGTCTTCGGCGCAAGGCAGCATAGAAGACGATTCGATCAGCATGGTAAGCAGTTTTTTGCCGTGGGCTTCCCACTTTTTTTCAGATTCAAGTTTACGCGCCTCTATGAGGGCGTCAATCTTCTCTTTTTCCTCATGAGAGAAATTCATATAAGCCCTCGTCTTCTTGTAGAACCAGACGGGAGCGAATTTTCCTTTTTCGTATTCCAGAAAGGTGCGGTTACGCCACGCGCAGATAAGGAACTCTTTTGCAAAAGGATGAAGATCGAGCGCCTCTATATCTTTTTCGCCTTTGACGGTATCTCTAAAAAGCCAAAGCTCCTCATTGTTGATACGCTCAAGCGCCTGCATAAAGACCTTTTCCGCTTCCCTCTGTATGGCGGCATAGTCCTGGTTCCCATCGGCATCCTGTATCCCGGAAAGAGAATCCCATACTTCATGGGTGGGGATATGGGGGTACGAAGACCACCGGATACGCCCTTTGTCAAAACCGGCTTCTTCAAGGTTTTTCACCGTTATGGGGACACAAGGAATAAATCTTCCCAGCAGGGAAGACGAGGCGAGGTCCTGTTTTGAAGCGGCCCAAATACGGAAAAACCCTAACACATGGTCGATGCGGTACGCCTTGTAGTATTTTTCGGCAACCGCGAGCCGGCGCTTCCACCATGTATACGCGTCTTTCGCCAAAGCGTTCCAGTTGTAGACCGGAAAGCCCCAATTCTGCCCATTGGGGCTGTACATATCCGGCGGCGCGCCTGCCGAAAGGTCTAAACGGAAGAATTCGGGATACGCCCACACATCGCAGGAATCGTCATTTATTAGGATCGGCAGATCGCCTTCCAGTAGTATGCCTTCCTTTGCTACGGCGGCCGCGGCTTTGCCGAACTGATTGTCCAGCGCCTCTTGCAGCCAGACCCAAAACAGATGCTCTTTTTTCAGCGCCGGATCGTTCCAGAGCGCTTCGATCTGTTCCTTTGTAATGTTCCGGTGATCGCTCCACTCTTTCCAGCTTCTTTCCTGATTCGCCTCTTTTAACCTGCGGAAAACGGCATAGGATATAACCCAAGTATTTTCTTCTATCCATTTCAAAAGCGAGGTCCTTCTTACGATGTCTTTTTCATGTGCGGCATATATTTCTCTGAGCAGTTCCAGCTTGGCTTTAAGTATACCGTAATGTGAAAAACGCTCGTTTTTATCAAATTGCTCTGTCAGAGCATCGATTTCCGACGCGAATTCGGCGGCTTCAGGCAGATCCGCTATTCTCAAATAGAGCGGATGCAAAGCAAATGCCGAAAGAGCGCTATAAGGGGAACTTTCATAGCCGGTATCATTCACCGGTAATATCTGGATAAGTCCTATACCCATTGCAGCGGCGAGCTTTGCGAATTCAGCCAAGTCAGGAAATTCTCCCACACCAAGACTCTTTTCCCCGCGCAGAGCGCCTACCGGAACGACCACGCCTATTTTTCGTTGTTCAAAAGATTTTTCTTGAATCATAGCGAATACCTCCAGTGTTCGAAATAGAGTATACCATAAGAAAATAAAGATGTCCAGATAAATTTAGACGCAGTTATACGCGTACCGGGAGATCGACCGTATCGAACCCCCGGTACTATTACAAAGATTCTTCTGTGCGCTTTGGGCGTATTCCCGGACTGCGCGCCGGAAACCGGTCTATCCGCTGCTTCTATCCCATCATACCGGATGCCGTCCAAAACAAATTAAAACATGCGGCGCTTGGGCTAACGGGTCCGTATGCGTTCCGGGGGCTAACGCTCACGCGGCTCATCGCTTCGCCTGCATTGGGGCGGCGGTCTTTGCCCCGCGCCTTGTTATAGAAAATGTAGAAAATATAGACGGCATTAGTGCGGATGTAGATGCGGCGATGAGGTATTAGATACCGTCGGGGTATGCGCCATTGCCCAATTTCTTTGTTTCAATCCACGCGCTCACCTGGATCGCGGCAGCGCCCGGTAGGGTTTAATAGCCCGCCGCAAACTTGTTAGCGCGCCTTGGGGCGAAAACCGGGGGGTGCGGGGGATTTGTTCCTCCGTATACGATACAATTTCAAGGAGAAATCTTCAATACTCCGCCGCTCTACAGCGGGGATTTTTTATTTGAAGAATTTCTTTGCACAATGGATTGACAAGACTGAAAATATTTTTTAATGTATTTTAAATGTACCGTTTAATTATAGAGGAGTTTTATCATGGTTAATAATAGTAAGAAAACCGCCGTGTTTCTGGTTATTCTGGGAATTTCTTTCAATGTGTTTGCGCAAGACGGAGATTCAAAGGATGTTAAACGGTTCTCATTCGGCGGCGCACTCGGTTTGCTGCCCAACGGGTATGACGGCGGGTTTGAATTTGGTTTCTTACTATTTCATAATACAAAAATAGATATAAGAAATCATGTGTATATGAACAGCGCTCAGATACGCGATGGTAACGGCGCGGATGCTATACTATTCGTGCTTGATGAGAAAATAAGTATGGGAAACATGAGTCAAAATGGACTATTCCGAAGTTATGGATATATTGAAGGCGGCATTGGATTTTATGAAAATGAAACAAAGAAATTGTTCAAAACGCCGCTAGCGTATAATTACGGTTTTGGTTTTGGAATAGACATTTTTGTTCGTGATGATACCGGTTTTTTGATTGAAGGCGGCATTACCAATATTTACGTGGATTCGCAATGGCTTTTTAATCCCAAAATAACGGTTGGGGCGTGCGGTTATTTATAAATGACGACAAAGGCTTGGCGTATGCGCGCGCTTTGCAGCGCCGCATTCAAGACCGGAAATCTTTGCGCCAAGAATAGGAATTCCATACCATCGAATTCACAGTTTGAAGGTAAGAAGTAGCGCCGTTTTAACCGGCGTGAAAGCCCGCCATTAAGAGCAGGGGACGACGCGCTGTTGTCCTCCTTTGTTAAAAACAGGACACATTACCATCTAACTTGCAATACCGCTTCGGCAGCTGGAAATGCCGCGCCGGCAGCCTGCAATGCGGTTTTGTTAGCTAGGGCGTGTTCCCACAAGGCAAAGCAATACAAATACAAGCGAGATAGATACAAGCGGAAAAGATACGGGCAAGTTTGTCATAGCGGGTGCAAATCCCCCGAAATCCCTTCAGCCGCCGGAAAAACCGCTCC
>JAITAN010000262.1 GCA_031284105.1 Treponema sp.
CCACGGGCCGGGGGGGTGGTGTGGGGTGGGTAATTGGCCACACACTCCCCCACGCCTTAGAGGGCGGGTTCCCTCCGGCTTAGAGGGCGGGTTCCCTCCGGCTTAGAGGGCGGGTTCCCTCCGGCTTAGAGGGCGGGTTCCCTCCGGCTTAGAGCAACGCGGATTACATGAGGCGGCCGGATTGGGGGGTGGCGGAAGCCCCGCGAGCGGGGCTGGAGACAGGGGGGCGCGACGGGTATGCCCCTATATGCGGACCGGGGCATGGAAACAGCGCCCCCCTTTATGAATAAACCTGCGCTTCCCTCGGGCGTGTTCAACCAAAGCAAAGAGATACAAATACAGGACGGAAAGATAAAAGCGGTAACCATGCGGTTAAGTTTGTCATAGCGGGCGCAAATCCCTCGAAATCCTTTGAGCGGCCGCAAAAACCGCTCCGCCTCATTCCGCCCTTCATACGCGCCCATGTCATACGCCCACGAATGAACCCGCTTTTCTTTCGGCGATGCTGCCGGATTAAACCCCAACTCCCTTGCCATAAGCCGAGTCCGCCCGTCTAGTACCGCCGTTGAACTCATATTGAGCAAAAATACTAATAAAAATTCTATTCACGGCTAGTTTTTTACAGACCGTTTCAGTATTTTATATACCATGAAAAATTCGGACAAAGGAAAAGAGGAAAAGATGACGCAGACGCAAGCCGCCGATAGACTCGGAACGGAACCGGTCGGTACATTATTACTACAGTTTTCCATACCCGCCATTGTAGGTATGATGGTAAACGCGCTTTACAACGTGGTTGACCGTATCTTTGTGGGGCGGGGAGTTGATGAGGTGGCGCTCGGCGGGCTTTCCCTCGTCTTGCCGCTTATGACCATATTCATGGCATTCGCCATGCTTTTCGGTATCGGCGCGGCAAATATGATCTCCATGCGGCTTGGACAGGGGAGAAAGGATGAGGCGGAAAACGCCCTGAACCACTGTTTTTGGCTTCTTTCCGGTATAGGCGTCGTCGTCATGGTCATAGGGCTTATCTTTATAGAACCCATCCTCTCCGTGCTTGGCGCGCAGGAAGGAAGTACCGCTCTCGGTTATGCACGAGAGTATTTACGCATCATCCTGTACGGCGCGGTCTTTTCGATGCTGGGTTTCGGCTTTTCGCACTGCACTCGTGCGCAAGGCTTCCCGACCATCACCATGATAGGCATGTTCATAGGCGCGGGACTCAACATGATCCTCGATCCGATCTTCATTTTCGGTTTCAAATGGGGGGTTGAAGGCGCCGCATGGGCAACAATCATCTCCCAGCTTGCTTCTACAATGTGGATACTATCGTTCAATTTCAGCAGAAAAGCCGTCATCAAGCTGAAATTTACGACTTTTAACCCCTCTTTCGCAATAGTGCGGGAGATAATGGCGTTCGGCTCCGCTCAATTTTTTCTGCAATTTATCATGTCGGGCGTACAACTGCTCTACAACGCAAGTATGGGCTGGTACGGCGCGGCCGCGCTTGGAGTGGCCAACGGAGGGGATATCGCCCTGTCCGGTATGAATATCGCCGGTTCCATCAGTATGATGATCCTCATGCCCATATTTGGTATCAATCAGGGCGTTCAACCCATACTCGGTTATAATTACGGGGCAAAAAAATACCGCCGCGTACTCCGCGCGTACGTACTTGCGGTCATTGCGGCAACCGCCATCTGCGTGGTCGGCTTTATTCTGACGCAAGGCTTTCCCCGCCAACTCATCAGTCTGTTCACGCCGGATGGAAGCGATGCCTTGTTCAAGTTCGCCCCTTGGGCAATGCGCGTTATGACCGCTATGCTCCTTGTGAATGGTTTCCAAATCGTGTCTTCCAATCTCTTTGTGGTAACCGGACGTCCCAAAGTATCAATTCTGCTCTCTACGCTCCGCCAGTGCATAGCCCTTATCCCCTGTATGCTCATTTTCGGCGCAATTTGGGGCTTGTGGGGCGTGGCCGCGGCAGGACCTGTGGCGGACGGCTTTGCATGTATCGTAACCGTCATCTTTATCGCCGCCGAGTTAAAGAAATTAAAGGCGGCGGATACGGAATGTAACGCTTGAAAATCTCATGCGGATCGTATAGGGTGGAAAAGACGGAATCGGGTGCGCCCGCTACTTGGGCGGCTGCTTTTCCCACTCATGCAGGAATTGCAGTGCATACTGCTGAATGCCGTTGAAATACGCGTCTATAAAGTGCGACAAGGCGGTACCCACATACCGGTAATGCCAGCTTTCCCAGCGGTAGCCCGTAACAGCCTCATACCCATCCGGGAAAGACAGGGACCAGCCGAAACCGCTTGCATTTTCGAGCAGCCATTTGCCGGCTTTGGTTTCCGCAAACGTATCGTCTATGGAACCGAAATCCACCGCTAAACCGGTCTGGTGCTGGCTGTACCCCGGGCGCGCCGATTCTCGGTCCGCGGCTTCCGTTCCCATTTCCTGCACATTTCGGTTGTACACCGTTACCTGGTAGTCGTATGAACGGTAGCTTGACGAGGCAAGGAGTGTAACGCCGTCTGTTTTTGCGGCTTTTGCCATTTCTTCAAGGCTTGTCTCCACAAAACTGCGGAGCCGAAGATCGCCTCTTCCGATACGATACGTCTTGCCTTCGATAAGGGAAACGAGATCGCTCGGCTCATAGCCTTGGGGAAGCGGGCGCCGTTTATCCACCAGAAAATGGAGATACGGGTCGCCTTCAAGCGCCATGCCGAGTTCATCGATAAACCGGGAACCGGAACGTACCGTCTCTCTAATATTCACGGCAATGTCATCAGGAATACCTGCTTTTTGTAATGCCAGCTCTACTCTGATCAGCGTCTCATCCGTCTCATTCACCGGTAGCTCCTGTTTCCCGGAGCCGCTCTGAACGTTCCCGTCATTGACGTTTTTGTCGTCCATTTTTTGTGAAGACTTCGCTTTTATACACGAAAATAAAGCTAAAAGACAAAAGATTAATGCGGTTTTCTTAAACAATTTCGCCGCGTTTTTTTTTGAACGCCTCATATGCTATTTTAGCCGCATCCTGTTCCGCGGCTTTTTTATTTTTACCCATACAAGGACCAAAAAACTGCACGCCAACCGCCACTTTTACCCAGAACGTCCGGTCGTGATCCGGTCCCGAAGATTTCACCAGCTTGTAAACCGGACACGTTTTGAATTCTCGCTGACAGAATTCCTGCAAAAGGCTTTTATAATTCAAGTAACGCCGTTTGTCAACCACGTTATCGATTTCCTTGGTGATGTACCGACTCACAAAGGCAAAGGCTTGGGTATATCCACAGTCGAGATAGACCGCGCCGAAAAGGGCTTCGAGGGCGTCCGCCAAAATAGCGCTTTTGTTTCTGCCGCCCGTACTTTCTTCACCTCGTCCCAAAAGAAGCATGGTATCGAGCTGTAATTCACGCGCTATGCCGGAAAGGACCACATCAGACACCACAACGGCTTTTATCTTGGTAAGTTCACCTTCCGGTTTTTCCGCAAAACGTTTGTATAAAAGAGCAGAGGTAACAAGCCCCAGAATGGCATCGCCCAAAAATTCCATGCGCTCATTATTATAATGAGGGCGCGCTTCATTAGACACAGAACAATGCGTCAGAGCGAGGTTGAGTAATGCGATATGTTTGAATTTTACGGAAATAGTTTTTTGAAAAGAGAGCAGCCTTTTTTTTCTTTCCATACCAATTGCCGGAAGTCCGGCAAGAGAATCCCCCTCATGTCTATTATCAACGGATATACCGCGACCTCCCTTTACATCACATACGGATATACCCGCAGACTTTATTAATGGCGGATCCGTAATTTTAGCAATCTTAAAAAAACGCATGTTTATTTTTGCTGGGATTTTATATAATCGTAAGCATCTTTGACCGTCTCAAACTCATTCGCCTTTTCATCCGGAATCTCAATACCCATTGTTTCCTCAATGGCATATACCAATTCGTACGTATCAAGACTATCCGCACCGAGATCCTGCCGGAAAGAAGCCTCCATAGTGATCTTCTCTTCATCAACATCCAACTTATCGGCGATAAGTTTCTTCATTTTCTCAAATAAATCGTCCATAATTTTCTCCTTATACCTTTGAATTCGGTATGATTACCTGTTTTCCGCGGTAAAAACCACACTTCGGACAAACGCGATGTAGTTTAACCAAATTTCCACAGGTTCCACATTCAACCAAATTTGGGCTATCTAATTTCATATTAATTGACTGACGTCGCCTTGTCCTTGCTTTTGACGTCTTAAATCTAGGAACTGCCATGTAAGCCTCTCTTTATATGTAGATCAATATTTTTGAACCTTCCCAAAATTCGATGGGCAAAGCCCATCCCAAAAATGCACTTTGGAAAAGATCAAAATCTTCGAAAACGGTGTTTCCACCGGTATCCAATCGAGTGATTCCAGGTTATCCAATGGGAACATCTTCTTTAATATAATAATACAAAATATGATTTGTGTCAAGCGGCTACCTGAAAAGTTGAAAAGGTAAACCTTCGGGATATAAGCATCTCAATATCAGCCGTCGCTTTACTGTCAGAACCGATTGGTTTTGACGCTGTTCTATATTAAAAAGCGGAGATGAACCAGAAAGTATGAAGGCGTTCAAAAAACCATAATTGATGTAAAAAATGTCATATCAAAGGCTCTCCAGTGGTTAAATACCTTCTTGAAAAACAACAAGCTCTCCGAAAAACACGCCGTATCCTAGCCTTATCCGGCGGTTATTCCACGCTATATCCCCATCGCGAGCATTTTCCCTACCTCATGCTTCACATCCCCAGAAACCGCCAAGAAGCTGGTCCCAAGCATCCGCTGCACCATAGCTTATCCCCTTCTGTTGCAACGCTTTCTTCAACTTCCTTGCCATTTTCAGGTCTCATTTCCCCCATTTCCCTGCTTTCCCGGTGATACGCGCATAGATAACCATACTTTATTTTCTTTTCTCCCTCATGCGTTCAGAACTCGTCTATCTCAACGCAATCATAACGATTTCGCTTCGATTTTATCTGATAGCCGGTGGATTTGAATACCGTTAAGGCTTTGGTGATGCCGATTCTCGGTACGCCGCCAATATCCCTTATGCCCATTCATCAGACTGTAGAACGTTGTCTAATACCGTTCATAAATCCGCCGATTTTTCAAAACTATTACTCTAGCAGCCTGTTGCACCTGTGGATTTCTGCGCCCTAGCAATGCAAAAGTCTCAATTATCGGGGCTGCTTTCGGAGTCTGTAGGGTAAAAAATCGACTGAAAGGCGATTTTTGGAGGCTTTATGCGCGAAGCGCAACAAACTCCTAGGGCGTGTTCACACTAAAGGAAAGAGAAGAAAAAGCAGATAAAGTAAGTATGGAACTAACAGAAGAGCACTATCAAGAGATAAAAGGATTGCTGCCGAAGCAGCGGGGACATGTCAGGATAGATAATCGAACGCTGCTCAACGCGCTCATCTATCGGTGTGAGAACGGGTGTAAATGGCGGAGTTTGCCGCAAAGATTTGGAAA
>JAITAN010000002.1 GCA_031284105.1 Treponema sp.
GGCGTTGCGGCGCCAGGGTTGAGGCCGGGGAGGAGGCTCCGGCGCAGGGGGGCCGAACGGCGGCCTGTTTCACGGCAACCGCCGTCCGGTAACAGGCCCCCCTATCCCCTGATATTCATTTTCCCGTCTTCAAATACACCGCGGTTTTGGTGTACAATAATTCATGGCGAAATTAAAAGTTCCCGGAGGCGTTCCGGGCGCGGACGCGGAAATCGGGCGGGGCCGCCATGAAACCTGAGCGGCTTACCATACAGAACTTCGGCCCGTTCGCGGGAAGGGAAGTTATCGACTTCAACGCGCTGGACGACATTTTTCTTGTTACCGGTAAGACCGGATCGGGAAAAACCACCGTCTTCGACGCGCTCTGTTTCGCCCTTTACGGCGAAGTCCCCGGAAGCAGGGGGGACCACCTGATTCGGCTTAAAAGCGATTATACTCAGGCGGGGGATGAATGCCTGGTTTCCCTGGAATTTTTAGCCGGGGAAAAACGCTACCGGGTTGACCGCTCTCCGAAACAGGAAAGGCTGAAACAGCGGGGAAGCGGTACCTATCTGTCCGAAGAATCCGCCGCGCTTTACGAGATACGTCCGGGTAGTATCATTCCGCTTAACACAAAAAAATCCGAGGCCGATGAAAAGATCCGTTCCATAATCGGGCTTGACGCGAAGGAATTTTTTAAGATAGTACTGCTCCCCCAGGGGGAATTTGCCGAGTTTCTGAAACAGAATACCGCCAAACGCCGTGAAGTGCTGGGGAAGCTATTCCCCATCGGGATGGCCGACAGAATAAAGCAGCTCGCGGCGGAAAAGCTAAAGCAGGCAAACGCGGAAACCGAAGAGGTGATGCGCTCCCTTGCGGAGATTACCAAACGTGTTTCGTTTGACAATGCGGACGAATTGCGGCGGCAGACGGAGGCGGCGCTGAATGATGCCCGGGCCAAAACCCGCTCCTTAACGGAAAAGGCCGAAAAACTTAAAACGGCGCTTGCCGCGCGCCGGAATGAGGCGGCCGCGCGAGAACGGCTTCTGGCCGCGGAACAGGATGCCGCACGGAACGAAGAAAACGCGGCGGCAATCGCGGAGAAGGAAAAGCGCCGCGAACTTTCCGGAAAAGCCCGGCCGCTGGCGCAGCTTTTGAACGGCGAGGCCGAAAAGAAAGCGGCCGTCCTGGAAAGCGGGGCCGCTTTTGCGGAGGCGTCGCGGGAAAAGGACGACGCGGAACAGGCGTTTCTGGCCGCGGAAAACAGGGCGAAAGAAACTCCGGCGCTTGAGGCCGAGACGCGGGAACTCCGGGAAAAGCGGCCGGCTGTGGTGGAAATGCTTGCGGAGGAGGAAAAGCTTGCACTGGCGGAAAAAGAAACGGAAACGCTGCGCGTTAAAACAGAAACACTTTCCCTTGAAACCGGAAATTTCGGAAAACAGCTTGCCGCGATGGAAGATGAGATACAGAAGCTGGAAGCCCTGGCCCAAAAAACCGATGAAATTGAACTGGGACTCGAAGGGGCGAAAGCCGTCATGGAAAGCCTGCGGGACCTGAAAAAAACCGCCGCCGAGGGGGAACTTACCGCCGCCGCCGAAAGGGCGGCAGGGGAAGCGGCGGAAAAACTGCGCGCCGAATGTGACGAACTTTCCCGGCGCGTACCGGTTCTGGAAGACGAACTGGCGCGGCTCAGGGAAGAAAAGAAAAAGCACGAACAGGGGGACATGGCCGCCCACCTTGCCCTGGAACTCAGGCGCGGGGAACCCTGCCCTGTCTGCGGTTCCCGGGAACACCCGCTCCCCGCGCCGGCGCCCGCCCCGCTTTTCGGCGCTGCCGAGCGCATCGCTTCCCTGGAAGGCGCGGTCCGCGACGGGCAAAACAGCCTTGCCACGAAATCCGCCGAACAGAAAGGCCAGGAGCGGGAGCAGCGCCGGGCGGCAGCAAAAATACAGGAACTGCTCGCCGCGGCGGCGGAACTGAAACAGGAAATCGCCTCCCGGGAAACAGGCTCCGCGCGCGGCGATACCTGCGGTGATACGTGCGGTGATACGCGTGGCAATACCGCGACGGAACAGGCCGGAACCGCGCTCCGCCTTTTTGCCGAAACGCGGGAGATTCTGCCTTCCCCGGCGGAAACGGAAACGCTGTTAAAGGCGCGGGTACGTCTGGTAAACGATTTTCTCGCCGGGCAGAAAACCGCAAGACAGGCGGCCGGCCGCCTCGCGGAATTAAGGCGCGAACAGGACACGCTGCGAAAGGCAAGCGCGGAAAAGGAAAAGGAATTCGCCGCCCTTGACGAAAAACTGAAAAACCTTTACGCCGCCGCTTCCGAAACCAGGCGGAAACATGAACGCGCTTTGGCGGAAGCGCGCCGCACCCTTGCGGAAAATTTGAGCGAAGGCGGTGAGGCGCGGCGGCAGCCGGCGGCGGAGATTCTGGCGGCCATAGACCGCCGCCTCGCCGAAGCGGAGGAGGCCATAACGCGGAACCGTGACGAGCGGGAAAAGACCGGCCGCGCCCTCGCGGCGGCGGCTGCGCGAAAAGAAAGCCTCGAAAACCGCAGGGATGAGGCACAGAAACAGTACCGCGAAGCGGCGGAAGCCCTGGAAACGGCGCTGGCGTCTTCCCCCTTCGCGGACGCGGAGGCCCTGCGCGCCGCGCTGGCCGACGCCGCCTCCGACGCCGCCCTGGAAGAGGAGATAAACCGCTGGAAGGAAGAACGGACGCGCCTTGCCTCGCTAAAAACAGAATTACTGCGTTCCCTTGAATCGGTACGGAGGGAACTACTCGCCCTGGGCGATGTACCCGGAGAAGACAGGATAACGCGGGAATTATCGGAACTGGCGGCGGAACAGGAAGCGGCGGAAGAGGAACGGGACCGGGCAAGCGGAAAAATCGCGGCCCTGGAACGGGACACACAATTACTGCGCGAGACAAGCGGCAGGTACGAAGAACTGCGGACAAAGAGCCGGCGCTGCGCCGCGCTGTCGGAAGATCTGCGGGGGAACAATCCCAAAAAGAAGCCTTTCGACGCGTGGCTTTTGGGCCGCTACCTGGAAGAAGTCGCCGCCTTTGCCACCCGCCGGCTTGAACGGATGAGCGAGGGCCGCTACTCCCTGATCCTTGACTCAGGCGGCGAAAAGGGCCGCGCATGGACAGGGCTTGACCTTGCCGTTTTCGACGCCTACACCGGAAAATGCCGCCCCTGCGCCACCCTCTCCGGGGGTGAAAGTTTTATGGCTTCCATCAGCCTCGCGCTGGGGCTTGCGGATTCCATCCAGAACCGTTCCGGCGGGGTACGGCTGGACGCGGTGTTTATCGACGAGGGATTCGGCAGCCTGGACGACGCCACGCTCGACCTGGCAATGACCGTACTGGACGAACTGCGCGCCCACCGCATGGTAGGGCTCATCTCCCACGTTGCCGACATGCGTTCCCGGATTTCCAGCCGCATCGAGGTAATCAAATCGGGCTCGGGCTCCAGGATCAGGCTTGACAGCGCCCGCGTTTCGTTACAGGATTGATTAGGTAGCAAAGGGTATTATATGTTTGAGTACAAACCAAAGGGAACCTGTTCCACAAAAATTACTTTTACTATAACTGATGGAAAGGTACATCAAATTGCCTTTAAAGACGGATGCGAGGGGAATCTCAGGGGAATCTCAAAGCTGGCGGAGGGCATGGACGCCCGGCAATTGGCCTCGCTGTTAAAAGGCACCAAATGCGGCCGGAGGGGCACTTCCTGTCCCGATCAACTGGCCATAGCCATAGAGCGGGCCCTGGCGGAAACACCGCGGTAGACGCGGCGTGCGTCAAAACACGGCAAGGAGCAATTATGGGAGATTCGATTAAAGTGCGGTCCCTGGCCGGTACTCTTGTAAAACTCGATAACAGTTTTGGTGTTACCGGTGATGAAGAGGAAACGGCAAAAGTGTTAAAAGAAGAAATGCGGGGCCTTTACGACGAATACTTCGCGGATGCGCAGGGAAACCAGATCTACGTCCGGTACGGGAAAAACAGGGACAAGAGGGTTCTCCTTTCCGCCCACATGGACGAGATAGGCTATATCATCAAATCAATTGACAAATCCGGTTTTGCCCGCATCTTTCCCGTGGGCTTTCACGATGACCGTATGGCGATAAACCAGGCGCTTGTGTTTCGCACCGCGGAAGGGAAGAAGGTACAGGGGGTAACCGGCGCCAAACCCGCCCACATCGTCACAGAGGCGGAACGCGGAAAGGCCGCCCCAATCGGCGAACTGTTTGTGGACTTTGGATGCCGAAGCGCGGAGGAGGCCCGCTTCATGGGACTGGAAATCGGCGACTACGGCGCTTTTGACCGCGCGGGGCATTTTCTCAACGGCACGGACTTCTACACCGGAAAATCAATCGACGACAGGGGGGGGCTTGCGGTGCTGGTAGAAACGCTGCGCCGGCTGAAGGACCGCAGCATTGAACCCACCGTGTATGTAGCCGGCAGCGTTCAGGAAGAAACAGGAATGCGCGCGGGGTATCCCCTGACCAATCAGATAAAACCGGAACTGTTTCTCGCCGTGGACGGCACCATTCCCGGCGACATACCCCCGCTCGGCTATGAGGAATGTTCCCAGAAACTCGGCGGCGGCGTGGGAATCAAATTCTACGACTGGGACCCCAACATTACCTGCGGAAACAACGTACCCAGAAAACTCACCAACCACATGATCGCCATCGCGAAAAAATACGGCATTCCCTTTCAGCGGGAAGTGATCATGGGCGGCGGCACCGATGCCTGGACCGCGTGGCAGGCCGGAACCGGCTGTCTTGCCGGCGGGGTGAGCATCCCCATGCGGTACATGCACACCGCGGTCGGCGTCCTGAAACTGAGCGACCTCGACATCTGCGCGGACTACCTTGTTAAGTACCTTGAGGACTACGTTACCCTCTAAGGATAACGCGGCTCAAATCGGCGCCAGGCGCAATTTATCAGGAACCACGAAGGCGCGGAAGGTGCACAAAGGGGAAGATGCGAAATGGCGCCAGGCACTAAATTTGTCGATAAAAATTTATCCGGGAAAAAGGCGCCTGGCAATGTGAACTCCGTGATGCGCTACCAGGCGCAGATACTATATGGTGTGATAAAATAGGGCAATTCAAAGGAGAATAATAATGAAAAAGACCGGTTTGTTTTTGTTGTTTCTTGTACTGTCCCTGGCTTCTATGGCGGCGCAGCAGAAATTCGCGCTGGTAATCGGGAACGGGGCCTACACCGGCATTACCCGGCTTAACAACCCGGTGAACGACGCCGCCGACGTGTCCGCCACCCTGCGGGGTCTGGGCTTTACCGTGGATACCCTGACCAACGCGGGCAGGGTGCAGATGGAGGATGCCGTAACGCGGCTGCGCGGCCGCCTGGCCGGGGCGCGAGGCTCCTACGGCTTCTTTTACTACGCGGGGCATGGGGTGCAGAGCAACGGCGAGAACTACCTGATACCCGTTGACGCGAACATTCCTTCAGAGGCGTACCTGCGGGACCGGACGGTTTCCATGCAGGCCGTGCTGGGAGAGCTGAACGACGCGGGGAACGCGCTTAACATCGTGGTGCTGGACGCGTGCCGCAACAACCCCTTCGGCTGGGCGCGGAGCGGCAGCCGGGGCCTGCAGGTGGTAACGAACCAGCCCGCGGACAGCATCATCGTGTACGCCACGAGCGCGGGTTCCGCGGCCCTTGACGGCGAGGGGCGGAACGGCTTCTTCACCACGCACCTCCTGAACAACCTGAAAACCCCCGGCATCTCGATTCGGGACCTCTTTGACAAGACCGGCGCGGACGTGCGGCGGGCCAGCAACGGCGGACAGATACCCGCGATCTATTCCCAGTTCTTCGAGACCGCGTACCTGGGAACGCGGCCCGCGCCCGCGGCTGCCCAGCCCGCGCCCCAGCCCGCGCCCATACCGGCCGCTGTAGACGTGTATGTTGCCGGATATGAGGTGAACGCCGCGGGTAATAGGGTAGCCTGTTACTGGAAGAATGAGGTCAGAACCGCGCTTTCGGATGGCAGGACCGATGCCGAGGCAACCGCCGTGGCCGCGGCGGGGAGCGACGTGTATGTCGCCGGATATGAGTATAACGCTGCCGATAAGAGTGTAGCCTGTTACTGGAAGAACAGGGTCAAGACCACGCTCTCGGACGGCAGTACCCATGCCGCGGCACTCGCCGTGGCCGTGTCGGGGAACGACGTGTATGCAGCCGGATATGAGTATAACGCTGCCTATAAGAGTGTAGCCTGTTACTGGAAGAACGGGGTCAAGACCGCGCTCTCGGACGGCAGGACCTTTGCCGAGGCATGGGCCATCGCCGTGTCGGGGAACGCCGTGTATATCGCCGGATATGAGATGAACGCCGCCTATAAGTATGTAGCCTGTTACTGGAAGAACGGGGTCAAGACCGCGCTCTCGGACGGCAGTACCGGTGCCGTGGTATACGCTGTCGCGGTGTCGGGGAACGACGTGTATATCGCCGGATATGAGGTGAACGCTGCCGGTAAGGATGTAGCCTGTTACTGGAAGAACGGGGTCAGAACCGCGCTCTCGGTCGGCAGTACCGGGGGCGAAGCAAACGCCATCACCGTGTCGGGGAACGCCGTGTATGCCGCCGGATATGAGCGGAACGCCGCCGGTAAGGAGGTAGCCTGTTACTGGAAGAACGGGGTCAGAACCGCGCTCTCGGACGGCAGTACCAATGCCGAGGCAACCGCCATGGTCCTTGTCCCGCGCTAAGCGCGGGGGCCTCACTACGCGGCCCTTGACGGAGAACCGCGTCGCTCCGGCGGCTGCTTGTAGGCACAAAGCCGTACGCCGGTCTTGAGACTACGCCGTAGTAGTAAACAGGCTCCGCCTGCTTGTAGGCATAAAGCCGTACGCCCGCCCTTGATACCAACGCCGAAGTAGGGAACAGCCTTCGGCTGCGGCCCAATGCCCGGAAACAGCGCCCCCCTTATGAATGAACGTTATAGAGAGAGAAGGGTGAGGCCGCCCGCGTCTACCCTTGACAGGGCTGCGTCAAAAAGGGATACTTGCGATTGATAGCAACCGTGAACCGTCCGTATTATGCCGCGGACGGAGGCGCGGGCGCGTATCCCGCGGAACCGCCCGGTATGCGCGCAATGCAACAAAGGCAAACGGAGGAAAATATGCCGAAATGGTTGGACGATGCGGTATTTTACGAGATTTATCCGCAGTCGTTTTACGATGCAAATGGAGACGGAATCGGGGATTTTGAAGGCGTCATTCAGAAACTCGACTATATCAACGACCTGGGGTGTAACGCTTTATGGCTCAACCCTTGTTTTGACTCGCCGTTTAAGGACGCGGGATACGATGTGCGGGATTACAAGAAAACCGCGCCCCGCTACGGGACAAACGAGGATTTACGGCGGCTTTTTACCGAAGCGCATAAGCGGAATATGCATGTGCTGCTTGATCTGGTGGCCGGACACACCAGCGAGGAACACCCCTGGTTTCTGGAAAGCAGAAAGGAAAGGCCTAACGAGTACTGGAACCGGTACATCTGGACGGATAATTGGTTTACATGGGGCGCGGACGGCGTACGTTTCATCTCGGGCGAAGCGCCGCGCAACGCTTCGTATATCATCAACTTCTTCAAATGCCAGCCCGCCCTGAACTACGGGTTCCTCAATCCCAAGGAACCGTGGCAGCAGCCCGCGGATCATCCGGATGCGCTCGCCACGCGGGAAGCGCTCAAGGACATTATGCGGTTCTGGCTGGATGCCGGCGCGGACGGTTTCCGTGTAGATATGGCGGATTCTCTGGTTAAGCTTGATGACGACCGGAAGACCGGTACGTCCGCGGTGTGGAAGGATATACGCGCCATGCTGGACGCCCGGTACCCCGAAGCCGCGTTGGTAAGCGAGTGGAGCAACCCGCCCCTTGCGCTTAACGCGGGCTTTCACATGGACTTCCTCCTCGACCATGCCGGCAGCGGGTACCGGAGCCTTGTGCGGGATTACCGGTTGGACGCCGATATGCGCCCCTTCGACGACAACAGCTTTTTCAAAAAAGACGGACGCGGCGATATTAGACGCTTCCTCGATCAGTACCTTCCTTGGTATGAACGCGCGAGCCGGATCGGGCACATCAGCCTTATCACGGGAAACCACGATACGGGACGCATCAGCGGCAATTTGTCGAACAGGGAGCTTGCCCTTGCGTACGCGCTGTTCTTTACCCTGCCGGGCGTTCCGTTTCTGTATTACGGGGACGAGATCGGTATGCGTTACTTGTATATCCCGACAAAGGAAGGCGGCTATACCCGCACCGGCAGCCGCACGCCCATGCAGTGGAACAAAAGCAAAAACTTGGGGTTCTCTACGGCCGAACCGGACAAGCTCTACCTTCCGGTAGATCCGGGCGCGGATGCCCCGACGGTGGAAGAACAGCATAACGACCCTCATTCACTGCTCAACACGGTTAAGGCCCTCTTGAACCTGCGCCGCGCGGAACCGGATTTGCAGTCCAAACCGAATCTCGAAATCCTCTATGCGGAAAAGCAGCGGCTGCCCTTTGTATACCGCAGGGGCAATCTGGTTCTTGCCGTAAATCCAAGCGCGGTTGACGCGCACGCCGCGCTGCCCTTAACGGGTACGCCGGTCTATGCCATCGGGTCATGTTCCCTTACACAGGGAAGCTGCCGCATGGACGCGCAGAGCTTTGGGGTGTGGAGATTATAGGGGCGTTTTCCCCTGTGTTCCCCTGTATTTCCGTACAAAACCTACGGGGCGGTAGGTCATCTTCGCTTGGCGCAGCCCTTCGTCCCCAAGGTCTTGTTCACGGTTGATGTACTTATACCGTTCCCCCAGGGAAGCCGCAAAGTTTTGATTGATGTACTGATAGATGCCTTTGTATTCATCAATGCCTTTTTCAAAATGGATGCCGAACATGGTCTCATTGGCGAGGCTTTCGCCAAGGCACCAGCCCGCCGGGTAGTTGTTGATATAATAGATGTTCCCCTCTAATCCAAGAACGTCGAAGAGGGCGAGCGCCTCTTTTGAGGCCGTATAATCGCCCTCTTCGCCTTTGTCCGCGCGCCAGCGATCCAAGATTTTAAGCGCAAGGGGAATGGTATCCGGCGTGAGCTTCTCAACCTGCGGGATGTACATGTTGAGAAAAGCGTTTACCAGATTCCGCTTTTTGTGAAATTTCTTACCGGCAAGTTCGGCAAGCTCGGTTCTGAGGTAGAGATAATCGAAATTATCGCGATCTTCCGTGATTGCAATGCCGTATTCTTCGATACGCTCCCTGTTTGGCTCCAATACCGAAGCGGGGATGCATTTCCAGTAATCGTGCGTTTCAAACAGGGATAAGAGGGCATCTTTAGACGGTAGGAGCGAGGGAGTCTCGAAAAATGTTTTACTATCCCGCCGTCCGGAGATGATGAGCGCGTTTCCGGTTGCTGCGCCCGGCGCAAGGCACACGCGGTAGTCGTACCGTTTTCTGAACAGGTACAGGTTGGCAAAGGTGAATTCCGATACGCCGTCCGGCAACCGTGCAAGCACGGGCCGTATTTCAGCTTGCATATCAAGGACAAGCGGGGCAAAATCAGGGTAGCAGGGCAATTGCATGGCTCTACTATACCCATTTGCATACTTTTGGGCAACCGCTCTGATCGGCAATTTTCCGGCATTGCCGGCATTGGCGGAAGCCTTTTCAAAAGTTCCGCTTCTTTTGGGGGAACGTACCGGCCCGCGTAAACCCCCTCGCGGTGCGTTATAGTCCGTTCATCGAAAGTATAACCGGTTTATAGCGTTCTAAACGAGCCTTATAGTGTTCTACATGCGGAGGTTAGTGATCTAAATAAGTCTTATCGTGTTATAAATGAGCCTGCGGTCAATGGTCCATTACACGGCGCCCTCCGCCGCAATGAGAAGCGGCACGGTTTAACCGTGGGTATTACAATCATACCGGCGTAAAGCCGAGGACGTACGTACCATGACGGTGTACCGGACGGTACATCGACGGTGTACAAGGCGGTACACAGGCGGTGTACAGAGCGGTACACAGGCGGTGTACAGGGCGGTACATCGACGGTGTACAGGACGGTACATCCATTCAAACGGAAGATAGCGTTATTGCCTGCTTTTATGCTTTTAGTACGGGAGAAAAGCGGAACGTTGGATTCTTTTTCTAATCAGCCCAAGGGCTATAAAAACAACCGCGGCGGCCATACACGCAAAGGGTAGAACATCGCCATATTTCACGTAGAGGGACATTCCTTGCATAACCGGCACGGTAACCGTAAGCTGCGTTTCGGTGAACGGTTCCGCCATTGCGATAATGTTGCCATTGGGGTCTATGGCGCAGGTTTGACCGGATGCGGTAGAGCGCACCATAGAACGCCGAGTTTCCACAGAACGGAAAACCGCCATGCCGAGGTGCTGCATCTGCGCGGAAAGGCTCTTGGACCATGCGTCATTTGAGATATTCACGATGAATTCCGCGCCGTTTCTGACAAAATCACATGAAAGGTAGCCGAAGGTATCTTCAAAACAGATGGGCGTTGAGAACTTGAGGCCGTTTATTTCAAAAACCGTCCGCTCGGTTCCCTTCTCCCAAAAATGGGTATCCGCATCTTTCAACATCTTATAGAAAAACGGAAGCTGCTTTTTATACGGGAAATGCTCGGTAAAAGGCACAAGGTGGCTTTTCCGGTACTGCTGTACTATACGCTCTTTTTCAAAAAGGAGCGCCGCATTATAATCCACACGGTATTTCTCATCCACATTCGGGTTCTTATCGGGTTCCCGCCGCCCGTCATCGTTTCCAATCACGAAAGGCACGCTCTGCCCCGCGAGGTAGTCAAGGAGATCCTTCACCAGACGCCACGAAGCCTCGTCGTCCCGGTACGTACGGTGCCAAAAAATACGCGGTACAAATGCGGTTTCGGACCACACCACCAAATCGGGCTTTGGCTCGGCATGTAAGGCCTCCTCGGAAAGACGGGAGAGCGTCTCGAAATTCCTGCGATACTCAACGATGCCGCCGAGCCACGGATCCGTGTTGTGCTGGATAAGCGCTATGCGCGCGGTTTTTTCCGCGGTGTAGTCTTTCTGCGCGGTAAAACCGTACGCAAGCGCCGAAGCAAAGCACACGGTCCACACGCACAGGGGGATGAGATCGGGCTTATAGTGCGGTTTCGCCGGCAGTGAAACCGAAGGAACCGCCGGCGTCAAGGTTGACGCAAGCCACGCCGAAGGAAACACCACCAGCGCGGAAACGCCCCATACCCCAAAGATGTCGGCGATTTGTATGATAGGAAGAAAACGCCATTGGGAATAACCGGTAATGCCGTAGGCATACCCTAAAAAACCCTGTATACGGAGATATTCAAAGCAGAGCCACAAAAGCCATTGGAGCACGTATCCGCGCTTTGGAAAGAAAACTACCGCCAATTTTAGAAGGGGAAAGAGAACCGCAAGATACACCAGATAAATAACGTTGACAATAACGCCCGCAAGGGGATGAAAGGCGCTCAACCAGTAGTTAAAAAGCCCGTACGCTGCATAGCCGTACACCGCGCCCCAAAGAACGGAGCCGGCAACCGTTGTTCTGGAAATAAGCCAGAAAACCGGAACGTATGCGATCCACGCAAGAAAAGGCAGCCCATTCTCAAAAAAAGGATTGGGAAAAGCGCCTGCAAACAACACTACGCCTAATGCGAGCGCCGCCGCCTTGATAAGGAACAACCCCTTCCCTGCGTGAATATTCATTTTTTCCCGATTGTTTTTACAGGCGCTTTTCCATCAGGCGCCCATACCGCCTGTTTCAAATCCCTGCCCGGTCTAAATGCCGCTACGCCGTGAGTTTCAACCGATACGATTTCGCCGGTTCTTGGATTACGGGCCCTTTGTCTGCCCTTCCTCACACGCACTTCAAATGTACCGAAACCCCGTAATTCAATAGTCTTCCGCTCTACAAGCGCACTTTTAACTTCTTTAATAAAAAAATCCATAATACGCTTGATGTCATTGTATTCAATGTCGGTCTTGTTGTAAATCGCATCAAGAATATCCGCTTTTGTATATTTTTTAGCTGTCATTTTTCATTATTGAGCAACTTTAAGCGTATTAAAAAGCCGCTGCATCCTTGATTTTTTACGTGCCGCCGCATTCTTTTTTATGACGCCTTTCTGCGCGGCGGTATCGATCTTTTTAATCATTTCTTTCAGAGCCGCTTCCGCTCCCGAAATCTCTTTTTTTTGAGCCAGCGTTACGAATTTCTTTACGCTGGTCCGTACCGAACTCCGTACCGATTTGTTTCTCAACCGGCGTTCTTCACTTTGCCTATACCGCTTTTCAGCGGAACTGTGTTTTTTTGTCAAAATTTTCTCCTTAATTATAACAAGTAGTACCCTTACCGAAGCTACATATAAGGGCACTATACGATCTTAAAAACGACTGTAACCACCATTAGAGAAAGTCTGACGGCCGCCGTTCTATCCGCTTACACTTTTCACATTCGGCGACAGTTTTCATCTTACCGTTCTGGGCTAATTGTTTTACCTGAATTTCTCCGCCACAGGAACAGAAAAACTTCTGAGTCGTAACCGCCGTACGAGAGTTTTTACTCTTTCCTCCGCCTGCCATAGCCATGATAGTTTCCTCCTTATTGTTTGTTTCTTTCTTTCCACACGCTTACCTGAAGCGCGACAGCACCCTTACAGGGGGTTTAATTCCCCACCGCAGAGCGGCGGAGATTTTTTATTAAAATTGCTAGTTGACGATGATATATAACTCTCAAAGAAATGTCAATAGCGTTGCTCTATCCCGCTTGCGCTTACCGCGCGCCTCCTGACGGGATGAAACATATCGCGTACCGTTCAGAACGAGGAGGCACGGCGTCCAAGATACTCATCTATGATTGCTTTCAGCGTGTTTTCATTAACCTTCACGATTGCCGACTCGCGTGCAACGCTTTCGAGCGAATCCGAAGCATGAGCGGTATTCACCATGATGTTGCTGCCGAATTCACGGCGCACCGTCCCTCCCGGCGCTTTAAGCGGATCCGTGGGGCCAAGCACATCGCGGATTTTTCTTACGGCGTCAATGCCTTCGTAGATGAGGATCATGGATTTAGCCGATTTACATTCAGATACGAAATCGTCCGGTTTTATGCCCGACATGAAGCCTACGATTTGGGCGAATTGATCATAGGCGTATTCCACCCCAAACGTTTCGATAAGAGCTTTCTCCGTACGTTCGCTCAGAGTAAGGGAAAACTCCTTTTCAAGTACCGCTTTAGCCTTCTTCCCGATTATAGGCGCAAGTTTGCTCTTTAAAGTCGCTTCAACAGGCCCGTAAAAATCAAGCGCCTGTTCAAGCGTAAACCGATGAACCTTTACCCCGATGATCCGAAGACCTGTCCTTGAAAACATATCGATGATGTTTCCCGGACGGGATGACGCGTACTGCCAGTTATCGGGTTTTATGATGACCAGCGTACGCTCTATTTTTGATGGATCGGCGTATTGTTTATTATGGATAATGTTTTCCTTGCCCTCCAAATAGTTCGCAAATAGGGCAAGGTCGCTGTCCGCCCACGCTTGATCGCGCGGCGTCATTACCGCAGGTTCAAAGTAGCTCACCTTATCCGGATCATCGAGGTCTATAATCGAGTCTGCGTAGGTGTCGCGTATCGTTTCTCCGGTAAGCGATTCATCGCCTATGTGTTCAGGAAAAATATGCCCGCAGATCTTCGTGAGTTTTTCGCAAGGATTCTCCCCCTTAAACAAAAGCAGCAACGTACGGTGCCTTCTGCCGCCGGAAGGTATGAGCCGCGACTCCGTGTAATCCGCAAGAAGCGTAACCGTGTTTGACAACGCATTTTGAGCGCGCAGCGTTGCCGCATATTCTTTTGCAAACGCCTCATCCGGCGCAAGCATCTGGGCGCCGACGAGTTCCAGATCAAGTTGCGACAAAAGCCGCGCCAACACACCGCCGGTTCTGCTTTTTGCGACCGTGTACGGGGTTACCATCACATACGATAATGAGTCCTGCATTTTCTACTCCTACGTGGAAGGGCAGCCTAAAAACTGATTTTTGGCATCGCCCGAACCTTCTGACAGCATTTTCACAATAATATCCCTGTTATCGAGCAGGGAGCTTAAAGACAGTTCCTGATGTAAGCGCGAAATCGTCTGGGCAAAGAGCGGCGTTATATTCACGCCGGTGAACCATTCCCGCTTCAATACTTCTTCCTGATAGACCGCGTTGGTACCAATGATACGATAAAAAAGTCCTTCTTTGTAAGCGTCATCAAAGTAGGAAATGGCGTTTCCCGAAAAAAGCGGAAGGCTGATTGCCGATATGACTTTACCGGCGCCTTGTTCTTTGAGGAATTTCATCGCTTTAAGCAGCGTGCCGCCGGTTCCAAGCATATCGTCCGCCATGAAAACAGTCTTTCCGGCAACATTCCCAAGTAGTTTTATCTCGGCAATGTTGTTTTCAAGGGCGTTTTCCGTCACTTTGGAATAATCCCGTTCCTTGTACAGCAGGGCAAGGGGCTTTTTAAGCGCGGTAGCGTAGAATTTGTTGCGATCAACGGCGCCCGTATCCGGAGAAACCACCACGAAGTCATCGTTCAGCACACCGGGCATTTTCGACAATGTGCGGATGATCTGATAACTTGCGTGAAGGTTCTCGATAATCATCGTATTAAACGAGTTGCCAATCTCCCGCGAGTGAATGTCCAAGGTGATGATACGGTGAACGCCGAGAAATTCCATGAGTTTTCCGACACGGCTTGCGGTAAGCCCTTCTCGTCCCTTTTTCTTGTGCTGCCGTGAATACGGGTAGGTGGGAAGCACCAACGTAATCCGGTTTGCATCGGCTTGTTTTACCGCGTCAACCGTAACAAGCAGCGTCATCAGGTGATCATTGATCGAAAGCGTCCGTTTATCGCCGTCGTTGAAATTGACTGGAAAATGATTTTCAACATCTTGTACTATAAAAATGTCCTTGCCCCGTACCGATTCCATTACTTCGGCTTTGATTTCACCGTTTGTAAACATGGTGAATTGAGCGGGTATCTTTATGGCGGCAGGTCTGAATTTAGCAGGGTCCGCATACGGTGACGGCAGGCAGGATGTAGTATCATAAATAAAATTGAACTTTCTAATGATCGAAACCTCTTCTAAGTTGTACCGTTTTGCCAATTTGGAAACGATGCGTTCAAACTGACGATGACAGTCGTTCTTCAGGTGAAGAATTACCTCATCGGCAAAAATCTCACCCCCCGGACAGGCAATG
The DNA here is from genome assembly GCA_031284105.1 of Treponema sp. Classification (GTDB taxonomy): domain Bacteria; phylum Spirochaetota; class Spirochaetia; order Treponematales; family Breznakiellaceae; genus JAIRKH01. The sequence goes on from JAITAN010000002.1 coordinate 15,281, forward strand.
ATGCCTAAATTAGATGGAGTAGAATAGTTCACACACATATAATAGCATAAGAACGTCTGTTACTCAATAGGCAAAAAAGCAACTTTATGGTATTATAAAGCAAACGGTATATGAACGCCGTATTTATTTATTGAGGAGAAAATTTGTGAGCGATGAAAATATTGTAGAGATATCTGAAAAACGCGGAAAATCCGATAAACATTCCAAGATAGTAGTACCCGCGCCGGTTTCGCACGAAGAAAAAGAAAAAGCTCTGGAAGCGGCGCGGCTCCAGATAGAAAAACAATTCGGTACCGGTTCCATTATGAAGCTGGGAGATCACAACAGCGCCACCGGTATTGAGGTGATTCCTTCGGGGTCCATACTTTTGGATGAGGCGCTCGGCATAGGCGGTTACCCAAGGGGCAGAATCGTTGAAATTTACGGCCCAGAGTCTTCGGGGAAGACGACCCTTGCCTTGCATTGTATCGCTGAAGCGCAGAAACTCGGCGGTATTGCGGCTTTTATTGATGCGGAACACGCGCTCGATCCGGTATACGCCAAAAACCTCGGCGTTAATATCGAGAATCTGTGGGTTTCCCAGCCGGATAACGGGGAGCAAGCCCTTGAAATAGCGGAAAATCTTGTACGTTCCGGCGCCGTTGACGTTATAGTTGTGGATTCCGTTGCGGCATTGACGCCGCAAGCTGAAATTGAAGGTGAAATGGGGGAGGCGCACATGGGACTTCAAGCCCGCCTTATGAGCCAGGCCCTGCGAAAACTCACGTCCATTATCGGAAAATCACGTACGCTCCTCATCTTCATTAACCAGATCCGCATGAAGATAGGCGTGATGTTCGGCAATCCCGAAACGACCACCGGTGGTAACGCGCTGAAGTTCTACGCATCAGTCAGGATTGACGTACGCAAAACCGATACCATTGAGGGGGGAAAGGACTCTGATGCCATAGGTAACCGCGTGCGGGTCAAAGTGGTCAAGAACAAAGTCGCGCCTCCTTTCAGAAAGGTAGAGTTTGAAATCATGTTCGGCAAGGGCATTTCTGCGGTTGGGAGTATATTGGATGCGGCTGTAAAGTACGAGATCATCGACAAGAAAGGCGCATGGTATTCCTATGGAGAAGAAAAGATAGCGCAGGGCAAGGAATCGGCAAAAGCCTACCTCGAAGAGCGTCCTGATTTTATGGCTGAACTTGAGGAAAAACTGCGGAAAATCATGTTTCCTGACAGGGAATTCGCGCGGACAGGTTCGCAAGCGGCGGTAAGTGAACCGGCAAAAACCGAAGAGACCGGTCTTCTCAAGAAAGCTCGTTCACGAAAAGCAACGGCTAACGTACCTGAACTTCCGATAACCGATGAAGCGGTTAAAGCAACCGCGGAAACCACGTTCTAACCACTACCAATGGCGTCTTTAGTTGCTTTAGGGCTTGGTTCAAACAAGGCGTACAAAAAGGCTAACGGATATGTACAAACGCCCCGTGAGCTTCTGGAAGAAGGAACGGTCAAGCTGGGTGGCGTACTCTCCCGCTTACGTACCGCTCCCGTGTTTGAAACCGAGCCGCTTTATGTAACGGATCAACCGCGTTTTCTCAACACTGCGGTATGCGGTTACTACGAGGGAACGCCACGCGGGTTATTGTCCGTTATACATGATATTGAGGCGTCATGCGGACGGAACCGCGCGGAAGAGCGCCGTTTTGGGGAACGGACTCTAGATATCGACATACTGCTGTTCGGCGGACTTGTCGTGTCGGAGCAGGACCTGGAGATACCGCACCCGCGCCTCGCCGATCGTTTATTCGCACTTATCCCGCTGCTTGTCCTTCTCCCCTATGCGAAAGATCCGCTATCCGGCAAATCGTACCGCGATATATTAAAAGACATAATGAGAGAGGGTATGCATGAGGCTTTTTCTTAACGGTTTATTGGATGATGTTCCGGTAGTGTCCATAGGATGAGATATGTCCGATTCGCAGATCGACGTACCCCGCCGCATAGGTAGGCGAACCGGCATTTCACTTCGTAGCTATATAAACGCCAATAAAGACGCTCCGCCCGATGAGATAATCGCAGCAAACGACAACATGGTTTAAGGTACACCGGAAGCGATCTATGAAAAAAAGCGCGTATGGAGAAACGGGGAAAAATGGGGGCGTTGCGCGATTGCGGGCTTTGACGATATTTCTCTTGCCCGCTTTGATGCGGCCGCTCTTACTACAGTACATCAGTCTCTTGACGAATTGGGACGGGAGGCGGCGTTGATGCTCAAAAATAGTATCGAGAAACCGGTAAGTTCCACCCTTATTTTTTATCTGCCTTTCAGTCTCATTCCTTTAGTGTGAACGCGCCCCCGCATTCCTAACGAAGGCGATAGCGTCCTTATCCGAGGCGATAGCACTCTTATCGCGGGCGATAGCGCCCTTATCGAAGGCGATAGTCTCTTTATCGCGGGCGATAGCGTTCTTATCCGAGGCGATAGCGTTCTTATCGCGGGCGATAGCGCCCTTATCGCTGGCGATAGTCTCCTTATCGCTGGCGATAGCACTCTTATCACGGGCGATAGCACTCTTATCACGGGCGATAGCGTTCCGTACTTATTTTATCTGCCTTTCAGTCTCATTCCTTTAGTGTAAGCACGCTCCAGCATAGAATCTAATGTAAAGATTCGTAGTTCCTGCGGCTGTACCGGTTATGTTGAGGATACGCTGTAGAAGCCGAAGTACCGCGTATCGGCGAACCGGAACGGCTCCGGTGCAGTCTTGACCTGCATGACGACATCTTCCGGCGGCTTGCGGGTATTTCCATGCTGTGCCGGAGTCTTGCTAATGGCGTGAGACCCGGAATCCTTCCGCCCGATCTTTCTGAAATGATAGACGAAACCCTTCCGCATCATTCAGGAAGCCCTTGCCAATATTGCGAAACATACGGGCGCCTCGGTTTTGAAGTAGTCTGATCAGCGAGGAAAAACAATTCACCATTACGATAACGGACAACGGCAAATGCCCCGGCTAGGCGTTTGTTGCGCTTCACGCATAAACTCCCCAAAAATCGCCTGCAAGGAGATTTTTTACGCTGCAAACTCCGAGCGAACCAAAGGCTCACACCGCCCCGATAAGCGGGATTTTTGGGTTACTAGCGGCGCAAAAATTCACAAGTACAACAGGCCGCCGGACGATTCCCGCCGTAACTACGGATATCCGCGCCAACTGACCCGGTATTATGAAAAAGGCTCTTCCAGAGCGCAGCTTATGGGGCGGAATGTCGCGCCGAGTTTTGGGAAATACTCTAAATATAGTATAAAGCTTCTTGACGTAGCGCAAAAAAGATTTTATACTATAAATTAATGATAACGAGTCAAAAGATTACCAGTTATTACGATAGGTTCAAAGATCTTGAGCTTACTTTCACAAAAGAGCTTGTTCAGGTTAGCGGGCTTATTACCCAAGAAGTATGCCTGAAATGCGGAAGTGATTTTTGGCCATGTATTATCTACTCGGCTTCTTTTCAACATGTAAAAATAGTAGCGAGTATTAAAACGGAGCTTCTCAAAAGACTGGAAGAGATGAACAATACGGTGAGCCTGAGATTTTGCTTTAAGAATCCTGATGGTGGAAGTCCCATTACTTTTTTGGTATCAGCCCGCTCAACAGGTTTATCTCCCTACGGTAAATCGGAAAATGTAGTTCTGTTTACACTTCAATTTACCCAAAGACCGCCGGATGTTCTTATTGAAATCATGGGAAGACTGCTGGAGGCCAACTTCAATTTTGCCAAGCGGAAAGGCGAGCGCATCCTTATCACTCAGGATAGTCAGAGGAAACTGAAGGTGCTTGCAAAGGAGGGCGCAGTCTTTATTGAAAGCGTTCCCAGACATTGTATCTTGAGAGACCTTTCTTTCTCCGGTTCAAAACTCATCATGATGGGAATCGCAAAATTCCTTCTAAATAAAAATGGCGCCTTACGTATTGATTTTGATGAGCCGAGAGAAAGTTTTCTCATGAGAGGAAAATTCATACGCTCGGAAATGGTAGAAGGTAGGAAGGATCTGGTTGCTCTTGTCATACAATTTGAAGACGCGATAGTTCCCCTGGGTTATAAAATACGGATCAACGAGTATTTGAACCAGGTTCGCCTTGAAATAGTGCCCGAACTAAATGCAACAAGCAACTAAAAACCGTATCGTATTTATACAAGTACCCGATTTTCTGTTACATCCTTCTCACCATGAGCGCACGAAAGGCGCCGAAGAGATGAGCGGGACGGTGGACATGGGACATATTCACCGTGTAATAGATCCATCTATACCGCTGCCTGTGGAACTGCCGCCGGGGGTAGAAACGCTTACGAACGCCGATATTTCAGAGGAGATGATACTTTCCGGTATGCTGCGCCTGCTTGCCGCAGAGCCGGCTCATCAAAATGTGGCGTATTACCGTTATCTTATCCTTTCCATCAGACCCAACATCCTCAATGAATTGACCTATGCGGCAATGATGAAAGCTGAAAACGAGGATTTTGACATGGCCATCGAAATTCTCGATACCCTTAAAGGACTTTTCCCCTATTCATCCGAACTTCTCGCACGCAAAAAAGCCGTTCTCCAAAAAGAGAAAACGGCTTCCCGTCAAAACACTACGCCGAAAGCTGCGGCGTTTAACGCCGATACGCTTTTTACCCGCGCGTACTCCGATATAAACAGGGATAATATTGATGAAGGGTTAGCCAATATCCGCGCCTTTCTTGGAAAAAATCCCCATATATGGAACGCATGGTTTCTTTTAGGCTGGGGGCTGCGAAAGCAATTCCGGTACGAGGATGCCGAAGCTGCATTCCGTACGGCAATAGAAAAGGGCGGCGCAAACGCCGATACCCGTAACGAACTTGCCATTTGCCTTATGGAAAAAGGAGACCTGAAAGCTGCACGCAAAGAGCTTGAGACCGCCCTTCATACCGAACCGGAAAACGTCAAAGTCATCTCGAATCTCGGTGTGCTTGCCCTCAAGATGGGCAATAAGATCGAAGCGGCAGGATTTTTTCGTACCGTTCTGGAACTCGATTCAAGCGACGTGATAGCTCAAGATATCCTAAACGACATAGAACGGACCGCATCTCAAGAAGAAATGTGAACCATGACAAACGAGCTTTTGAAAGAAGGCATGTTCCTGTTGCGGAAAAATGGTATAGACATTCCCGATAGTATTTTCAATAACGATCTCAATTTCGTAATTAACGCATTGGAACGGTACCTTGCCGAGATAGAACTGTTTAATCCCGCGTATAAATTGGTTGGAACCAATGACCGGAAAGAACTCATCATCAAGCACATACTCGACTCGTTAAGCGGGCTTGGCGTCATAAGCCGGTTCGCCGCCGCATGTACCGGAGCGGATATCAACATTGCAGACGCCGGTTCCGGCGCGGGATTGCCCGGTATTCCCCTTGCCGTAACCCTACCGCGCTATCATTTCACCTTAATTGAACGCATGGGACGCCGCGCCGGTTTTTTGAACAATACGTGCGCGGTTCTCGGCATACGGAATGTAACCGTTGAAGAAAAAGAAATTGAGAAAAGTACGCCCCGCCGGTTTAACATTATCACATTCCGGGCTTTTAAGCCGCTCGACAGGAATGTGATCAAGAGCCTTTTTCGCCTTCTTACACCCGACGGAGTTTTGATAGCCTATAAGGGCAGGAAAGACGCGGTTGAAAGGGAATTCGCATTGCTGAAAGCGGCGCTTTCCGCATCACCTTCAAAAGAAGAGGGCGCGGCGGCGCATTGGGAGATAATCCGCGTATCGGTGCCGTTTCTGGAAGAAGAACGGCATATTGCGGTTATCTCGCGCCTGTAGATAGCGGATGCATATAGAAATAACTTTTTTCATAAGATACCCCTCCAATAATAATAACTCATGGTATGCGCCGCGCGTTGTAGCGGCGGGTGCATACCATGAGTTACTAAGTCCGGCAACCCTTCTCTGAATATGATCATTCCTGTTCGGAACAGAACACTCCTCTCTGAGAGTCAATGTCCTCTCTCGGAAACCCGATTTCCCTGATCAGAACTCCGGTAATTCCCCTTGAACTAAAGCGAGCCTCATGCGTAACATGAATAATAAAAGAGAGCCTGTCAGATATAAATACAGGCTCATTTGATCCTTATAGGGGATTGCTTCGGCGTACTTTATTATAAACGTTTATGATTGCAATTATTCATTTGAAGGCGTGTATTGTACGGGTATGTTCTCTTCCCATTGCACCGCCTTCTACAAAGGTTTCGTAGAATAGCGTGAAACGTCTTGTAACGGGTCCGCGGTGCGGCGGGAGCAAAAGGCGGAAGTATACTAAAAGAACGAACGCCGGTTGATGTATGGCGCGAAAACCGGTGAGGCTCTCCCGTCAAACGTATTGAAAAGGTAAAACGCTAAAGGACTTGTAATGGATCGGGAAACAACCCATGTATACACTTGTGAAATGTTGTATAAAACAATAGATGGGCTTCTATGCCGCTCCCTAAAAATCCTCGAAAACGCCGCCTTCAACATCCAGCATGTCGGGGATTACATAGGCTATGCCGCCGGTCTTTTTTACCCGTATCTCGGCGTACCCTTTGGAAACCATGTCGTCAAGTCTCTTTTTAGCCTGATCCAAAGGTATATTTGCAGCCAAAGCCACCTCGCTTGGAGACAGAATACCATGATTCTGTTTCGCGGACTTCAAGATGGCGCGTTCAACACCGCCCTCGGAATCGACCCCGCCGGAATCGCCTGCACCGAAGAGACCGTCTACAAGCCCGCCGGCATAGGCCGTCTCATGGCGCCCTCCATTCATTCCGGATCTGAAACGCGTACCTAAACGTCTTCCCTCTTCATACGCATCATGGGGTAAAGCATCGGTATACCCGTTCAATAGGGCGCGTTCCATATTAGCCTTCCGTACCTGCCCGCCTAATGTAAAGAAATCATATATGGAACCTACCATGCAAAGCCCGCCGGTAAACATCCACAAGAGACCGCTCGGTACTTTTCCTAAATAAAAACGGTGTAATCCCAATGCGCCGAAGCCGGAAATTAACCATAAAAGATATGCGATACCTACACTGTACATAAACGGAACCTCTCTGGAAAAGTAATTTTCTCTATGATAAACCATCTGATAAAAGAAAGTCAATATCACCCCTTCACTTTTCCTCAATTTGCCATTATGCTGTACGTGTGCCTACACGATGTTTTCTTTTACGTTCTTTATTTTCTTTACTATTAATATCCTTGCTTCCGGTTTTAGCCTACGCACAAGAACAAGTACGGTACCATGCGCTCGTACAACAGTTGCTCGAAAGACATATCCCATTTGAAGAGCGGGCGCTTTTTTCCAAATACGGCGGATTCGGCTCGTCAATACACATTTTTATACCCGCCGCTTCTCAAAACCCGCCGGAAACTGCGTTTGTACTTGCGGTTCCGCTTTCCGGCGCGGGCGCCTTTGCCTTTGAAGCGGCGCTTGACTTTGCCGAAGCAGCCTACGCGCAGTTCCACAGCCTGCCGATCGATGTCAGGATAGCGTTTCTGGGAGACGAGCCGTCCTCTCTGCCTTCCGATATGACAGAGAACGCCCATACCGGTCTACAGGACCTGTACGAGCTGCTTCCCTATCCCGAGCAAACCGCGCTTTGGTACCTTTATATGAAAGACAAACCGCAAAGACTGAACTTCGTACAAGGCGCGTCCGGTATCGTTACTCCGCTTCAAATGCTGCAAAATCTGCCGGCGCTGTGTCAACGCCACGCGGTCCCTTATGTTTTTCCCATGACTAGCAACGAGCTTTTTCATCTGGAACTGGCTGATGGTCCGGAGGTCTATGCGTTTTCTAAAACACGAGGAATCAACACCCTTGTCATTATGGACGAGGAAAACGGCGGAAATTCCGCCGGAATTTCCACCGGAACGCTAGAGGCATCTGTGCTTGCCGATATGCTCCTCGATTATGTGTCCCAACTCGATCTTTCCTCGGATCCGGATATCCATTACATAATGATCCCCAATGTTGATGGGAAAATACGTTTTATTTCGGGACTTGACTTTATCGTAGTCTTGATCATAGGCGTTGCGCTTCTCATGGCGACTTTTCTGGTAGTGACCATAACGCGCAGGCGAATGGCAGCGACAAGATGGCATATTTTCTTATGTTATTCCTGGATTATTTTGCTTAATCTCGCATTACTGATGTCGGCGTTGGGGTTGGTACATCTGTTCCTCTTCACAATAGGAGAGAACCTTTCGCCCAATAACATAACCGCGCTTCTCCTCATCGCAGCCGGAATACTCCTGTATTTCTTGTTCTTTCTTATTCCTGACGGCATTAAAATCCCCGGAAAACCGAACTTTTACGGGTATGCGGCAATAATAATAGGGTTGCTGGATACGCTCATTATGATATCTTTCAATATTATCCTCATACCGCTCTGTGCCGGTGCATTTGTATTCATCATTATCGGTGCATTATGGAAAAACGCGATCATCTGCTATCTTGCAGGCCTTATGATACCGCTTCAAGCCTTCGGTTTCTTTTACCATTTATTTAACAATGGCAATAGCTCTTTTTCAGAATTCATCATAAGTAAAAATATCATGAATATTCTGGCGGTTTCTATCTTTCTCCTTCCTTTGCTGTTTATATTCCGCAGGGGAAGATTGCTCCTGCAAAAGAGAATACTTCCGATCAGACGGCGAAAAATCGGCATATTCAACAGAACGCAAAAATCATCGCGGTTGTTTATACCGGCTGCCATATTTATTGTACTGTTCACCGCCACAGTACAGCTTCTGGCGTTCTCCGTGCAAAGGTCCACAAAGCCCGCCGCGGATGGACCGGTACGGCGCATCGTTGAAGAAAATGGCGACACGGGTGAAGCGCTCGCGATTTACTGCCATGAACGCCTGTTTCTGACGCGTTGCATACTTGAGTTGGATATTGATGCGGCGCGGAATCCCGTGCGTTTCGATGTGTTCCTGCAGAGTGACGATGAGAGTGTCCCGGTTATCTACTCGGCTGTATTTGAAAACGGCTATATGCCCTACCGTCAGGATGAGACGCGGCAAAACAGGATAGATTTTATACTCGGCGAAAATCCGCCCAATCCTTTCTCTTTTACGCTCGTAGTACCCGCGGGTTTTTCGGGAATATTGAATGTCGGGGCGCTCTACAATTCCTACGATGCCGCCATTGACAAGCAGGGCAAACTTGAAACCGAGGATTATATCCTTACCGTATCAAGAAGCATAGTTATTGCGAATAATACTCATTGACAAAAAAGAGAAAACATTCTTATACTGTTATTACTGTTACAAAGAGGAAATAATGGCTGAATTACAGCTTAGTTTTGTGAATTTCAAGAAAAACGCATACATTGTAGTTGAAGGGCATAAACAGATAGCGGATCGTCTTTTTATCATCCGATCAGGAAAGGTATCCATATCTAAAAGTGTTCAGGTTGTTCAAGAAGAAGGCGGAAATATTCTTGGTCCTGGGGACTTTTTTTCGGTTGTGTCTACCATGTCGAGTCATTCTCATATAGAAACTGCCCTAGCAATGACCGATGTTACGCTTATCTCGGTTCATAAAGATCAGTACAGCCAGCTTATAAAAAACAATGCGCCGGTTGCTATGAAGATCATCATGCAATTTTCCAAACGTATGCGCTATCTGGATGAAGCGCTTACCCGTATAACGCTGAAAAATACAACTACGGAAGATCCCGTTCATCTTTTCCGCATAGCCGAGTACTACATGAAGTTAAAACAATACGAACAGGCGTATTACGCCTATCATCAGTATGCTAAATACTGCCCCCAAGGACCACACGTTGATCAGGCGCAGGATACCATGATAAAAATCGCCCGTTTCTGTAGAAGTGTTAGATTCGACTACAAGCCAACTGAACTTGTCAGAAGCTACCCTAAAAATACCATGCTTTTCTGCGAAAATGAACCGGGAGATGAACTCTTCATTATACAAAAGGGTGCCATAAAGATCACAAAAATAATGGAAAACAAGGAAGTTCTCCTTGCCGTGCTCAAAGTCGGAGATATTTTCGGAGAAATGGCGCTACTTGAATCAAAACCTCGTTCCGCAAGTGCGATTGCCTACGAAGACTGTGCCGTCATGGTGGTAAATAGGGCTAACTTTCAGCAGATGGTGGTTTCCCAGCCGCAGATGATAGCGCGTCTTACCACGCTTTTAGCAGAACGTATCTGGTTCATTTACAAACAACTCGCAAACACCCTCATTGAGGACCCTCTGGGGCGTGCCTACGATATACTACTGATGCAACTTGAGAAAAATCGTATAAAGGTGAATAGTAACCAGGCTTATATATTTGATTTTGGACCCAAGGAATTGACAACCATGCTAGGATTGTCCCAGTCGGAAAGTTTCTTAATCGTATCCAGACTTCTCGAAAATAAACACATTCAGATTCGTCAGGATAAAATCTTTATACAGAATATTTCGGAAATCCTCAAAGAAGTCGAGATGTTCAAGCGTTTGCAAGCGCGAAAAAATCCGTTTTAGCGGCAAAATATAGCATGGCGCAGCGTTGCAGCGCCGCTATGGAGTTATTTATTATGCATACATTTTTTATTCTATTTTGTTTATCAACAGCCCTATCCGTTTATGCGCAAAACGATCCCGCCGGAAGCGCCCAAGTCAGCGTACAGACTCTTCCCGTATCGTATCGGGGAATTTCACTCGGTATAAGCCTTGACGATCTGAAAACAGCCTTGTCCAAAGACGCTCTTTTCGGCTACCGTGGCGACGAGGACGTTTCTTTTATACCTTCACAGGAAGAAAGCTATCTGGAAACCACCGGAACATCTTTTATCAGACGAGCGCTCTTTCAAACAAAGGCGGATAAGGTGTATGTAATGACCTTTACCCTAAATACCTCGCTTATAGATCACTACTCCGTCTTTACCACTCTGGTTAGAAGATACGGCGAACCGGCATACCTTGATCCGAAACAGGCCGTTTGGGAAGACGGTACTACGCGGATTTCCCTTGAACGTCCGCTTACCATAAAATATATTGATAAAATTACCTTTACTGCGGTTGCCGATGAATATGATGCGAGAAAGAATCAGGAAATACGGCTGAGAGAGGATTTTTTAAGTGATTTCTAACAAAAGAACGTTTCTGTTGAGAGCCGGATTATCCCTTGCGCTGTTTTTTTGTATGCTTTCCTGTTCTTCGTCAACATCTTTTAAGACGATGGAGCTTTCTATTATAACCGCATCCGGCAGCGCAGTCCCCATATCTGTGGAAATCGCCGAAACCGAAAAAGAGCGGCAGCAAGGACTCATGTTCAGAAAAAAACTCGAAGACGGTAAAGGTATGATATTCCTGTTTGAAAAAGATCAAATTATGTCGTTTTGGATGAAAAACACGCGTATCCCCCTGTCGGTTGCCTTTATTTCATCCGGCGGACGCATCACGGAAATCCGCAACATGGAACCGCAGAGTCTGCTTGCCGTTACTTCTGAACGCTCCTGCCGTTACGCGTTGGAAGTACCGCAGGGCTGGTTCACCAGAGCCGGCATCGGCATTGGCGACAGGGTTGCCGTTGAAAATCTGATGCAATGACCGGGGAATATATGTTTATCGGCTTGACGAAACGTGTGCAACAAATCATAGCGATAAACGCTCAGGATGAGGCCCGGCGGTGCAATGTTGACGAGGTTCTACCCGAACATATCGTCATTGCTATTCTGAAAAGCGGAGACGGACGCGCCTGTAGGGCGCTTACCTTTTTGAGAATAGATCTGAATGACTTCTCGCGGTACATCGGCAATGTCCTTATGCATATTGGCGGAACCATACTTACCGGTGAAATCCCCCTTTCCCGCCGGACAAAATATATGCTGGAAACCGCAGAAGAAGAAGCCCGCATGATGGAAAACGATCTGATCGGTACCGAACACCTCCTGCTCGCTGCCATGCGAGAGCCGGGAACTATACAAACGTACCTTCTGCACAAAGAAATAGACATAAACCTTGTTCGTATAACCATTCAGACAGGAATACCGGTTTCAAGAGATACCCATGAAAATAGTCAGGAAAACGGCAATAGCAAAAACATCTCATCCCGTATCAGGGTGAGACCCGCCGTTTATCCCCAACTTACACCGGTACTGGATGGGTTTTCCCGCGATCTCACCGCTTTTGCACAGGACGGCAGGCTTGAACCGGTCATAGGGCGAGAAAAAGAGATCAACCGTATGATGCGTATCCTTGCCCGCAAAACTAAAAACAATCCGGTACTGGTGGGCGAACCCGGCGTAGGGAAAACCGCCATTGTAGAGGGGCTTGCCCAGCTATTTGTATCCGGCCGAGCGGCTGATGTGTTTGAAAGCAACCGTATCGTGTCGCTTGATATGGGCGCCTTGATTGCAGGCACCAAGTACCGGGGCGACTTTGAAGAACGCCTCAAGAAAATCATTGAGGAAATCAATCGGGCGGGCAACATCATCCTGTTCATTGATGAAATTCACACCGTCATCGGAGCGGGAAACCCTGAAGGTACAAATGACGTCGCGAGTATGCTTAAGCCCGGACTGGCGCGGGGCGAATTCCGCTGCATAGGCGCAACTACATTTGCCGAATATCGCAAATACTTTGAGAAAGACGCCGCGCTGGAACGCCGTTTCCAGCCCGTAATGGTAAATGAACCTACTATTGAGGAAGCCATAGCCATTCTCACCGGCATAAAATCGTTTTACGAGGCGTTTCACCATGTACGTTATACGGATGAGGCTGTTCTTGCCGCAGTGCATTTGAGCCGGCGCTATCTTCCCGAACGCTTCATGCCCGATAAAGCTATTGATATGCTTGATGAAGCCGGCGCTTTTCTGAAAATGGATACCGCGGAGATGCCGCCCGAAGTCGCCCGCTTTGAGACCGAGATGCTGCACCTTCGTAAGGAAAAAAATCTTGCGGTTATAAGCGGGGATCTTGAAAACGCATATCAGATCAGGGAAAAGGTTAAAAACTTCCGCACCCGTGTCGTTGATGCCAAAAATGTATGGGAGCGTTATGCGAATAACAAGCATCCCCTCGTTACCAAGCGCCACATGCAGGAAATAGCCGCGGAAGTAACCGGAATACCCATTGTCCGTCTTGACGGCATGGAAGTGAAGCGTTTGCTGCGCCTTGAAGAAGAACTCCGCAAAGCGATTATCGGGCAGGATGCGGCGATTTCCCGCGTCGCGTCCGCCATAAGGAGGGCGCATTCCGGCGTTTCTTCGCCGCTGCGTCCGCTCGGCTCCTTCATTTTTCTGGGTCCTACGGGCGTGGGCAAAACGCTCCTTGCAAAACAGCTTGCCTCATTTCTTTTTGGCAGCGAAGCGGACCTGCTCCGTATTGATATGTCTGATTATATGGAGAAGTACAATGTCGCCCGTTTAGTCGGCGCGCCGCCCGGCTACATCGGGTACGGTGAAGGAGGCGCTCTTACCGAAGAGGTACGTAAAAAGCCGTACCGCGTGATCTTGTTTGATGAAATTGAAAAAGCGCACCGTGATGTCTATAATATACTGTTGCAAGTGCTTGAAGAAGGTGAACTCAAGGACAGCATGGGGCATACGGTTAATTTTCGTAACACGGTCATCATCATGACGAGTAATGCCGGTATCAGGGAAATAAACCGCGAGTCCCGGCTCGGCTTCGGTGCAGGCGAGGGCGTTATGAGCCGTGAAGAACTTGAAGCCGCGGCAAAAGAAGAACTGCGCCGCACGTTCAATCCGGAATTTCTCAATCGCGTGGATGAGGTCATCGTCTTCAGTATTCTTACACAGGAACAAATCGGTTCCATCCTTGATTTACAGGTGCAGGAGCTTTCAAAGCGGCTTCATGAACAGACTTTTGATCTCATCGTAACGGAAGATGCCCGTACCGCGCTTATTGAAAAGGCGTGGGATCCCAAGTTCGGCGGACGCGCTTTGCGACGGACTTTGCAGACCGAGTTGGAAGACCCGATAGCGCGGCTCATTCTTAACGGCTCGGTACCTGCCGGTTATACGTTCTGCGCCGGCGCGGCCGCGGGGAAGATCACGATAGAAGTGAAGGCGTCTTCGTAACAAGGCGGCTCGCTGCCTCTGCTGCGGCTTCCGAGCGGGCATAATAATATATTGACGGTACGTTTGGCGAGTCCGCTCTTTAATAG